>JAGRJR010000021.1:0-6585 GCA_020442635.1 Lysobacterales bacterium | reverse complement strand
CAAATTTCACGGCATTTACCAACAACATGACCGCGATACGGTGGTGCAAAGAAGAAAGCAAAAACTGGAACCCTTATACAGTTTTATGATCAGGGCTCGTGTTCCCGGTGGTATTTGTACACCACTTCAGTGGCTCGTGATGGACCAGCTGGCACAACAGTATGGTGGTGGTTCGATTCGTTTAACCACCAGACAAGCTTTTCAATTGCATGGTATTCTCAAAAGAAACCTCAAAACCACCATTGCAGATATCAACAGTACATTGCTTGATACCATCGCTGCTTGTGGTGATGTCAATCGCAATGTGATGTGCACACCGAACCCTGAGCAATCGGCCATTCACCAGGAGGTGTATGAAACCGCTGCAAAAATCAGCGCTCACTTAACGCCACAAACCACGGCTTACCATGAGATTTGGCTGGATAACGAAAAGGTTCACAGCACAGAAGATCATGAGCCGATTTACGGCAAAACATACCTACCCAGAAAGTTCAAAACAGTGGTAGCTATACCACCGGCCAATGACGTCGATGTGTATGCCCATGATCTGGGATTTATTGCCATCATCGAAAACGATCAATTGGTTGGCTTTAATGTCACTGTGGGTGGCGGCATGGGTGCTACCCATGGTGATTTAAGTACTTTTCCTTTATTGGCTCAGGTGATTGGTTTTTGTCAACCAGATCAAGTCTGCGAAGTGGCGGAAGAAGTGGTTAAAATCCAAAGGGATTTTGGTTGTCGTACCAACCGCAAACACGCCCGTTTCAAATACACCATTGATGACCGGGGTATTGAGTGGTTTAAATCAGAGTTAAATGAAAGACTGGGTTGGTCTCTGCAAACAGCGAAAGCTTTTGAATTTACCTCAAGTGGAGACCGATTGGGTTGGCATGAAAACTTCGATGGCAGCTGGAACCTGACTTTATTCATTGAAAATGGTCGGGTCATTGATCGAGATGGTCTTGCCCTACGCACTGCTTTACAACAAGTGGCAGAACTGAATGTCGGTGATTTTCGTATTACTCCCAATCAAAACCTGATGATTGGTGGCTTGACCACCGAACAAAAAACACAGGTCATTGAAGTCCTGAATAAATACTCAATATTGTCCAACCAAAACCTGTCAGCCACCCGCACCAACGGCATGGCTTGTGTGGCTCTGCCCACCTGTTCTCTGGCCATGGCGGAAGCCGAACGTTACCTGCCTTCATTGCTGGAAAAAATCGAACAATTACAAGACAAACACGGCGTTCAAAACAAAGCCATCATTATTCGCATGACCGGTTGTCCGAATGGTTGTGCCAGACCCTATTTGGCAGAACTGGGTTTTGTCGGTAAAGGCCCCGGTAAATACAACATGTATTTGGGCGGTGAATTTACCGGCAAAAGACTGAACCGTTTGTACCGTGAGAACATTGATGAAACAACCATATTAAATGAACTGGATGTGATATTTGCAGATTATGCAGACAATGGCCATGCCGGAGAATGGTTTGGTGATTTTGTCATCAGACAAGGCTATGTCAATGAAATTACCCATGGCTCACAGGTTCATTTACCTCTGGAGATTACAGCATGACCGATTTATTAAAACTCAACCTGGACCAAAGGGTTGAATGGGCATTTGACCATCTTGAGCCCAATTTTGTACTCACCTCAAGTTTTGGGGCCCAATCTGCGGTCACTCTACACCTGTTGACTCAACATCAGACTGACATTCCCGTGGTGTTGATTGATACCGGATACTTATTCCCTGAGACCTATCAATTCATTGATGAACTCACTGCACGGCTCAATTTAAACCTAAAAGTGTTCAAAAGCGAATTATCACCAGCTTGGCTGGAATCCAGGTATGGTCAGTTGTGGGAACAAAACCTGGAAGGCATCAATAAATACAATGACATCATGAAAGTCAAACCATTGGCCAAAGCTTTGGAAACATTAGGTGCCAAAACCTGGTTCTCTGGTATCCGCAACCACCAGTCAGACTCACGCAAGGACGTCAAAATAGTTGAACAGAAAGGCAAAATCACCAAGTTCCATCCCATCATTGATATGACTGATCGTGATGTCTATCAATACCTGAAAAAGCACAACTTACCTTACCACCCTCTTTGGGAAAAGGGCTATGTGTCTATTGGCGATATTCATACAACCCAACCTCTTTCAGTGGTTAAAAACTTACAAGACACCCGTTTTTTCGGTCTCAAACGTGAATGTGGTATTCACGAACTTAATTTTTAATCTTGGGCTTTATTATGAACTATTTACCGATCAATATAGACCTTAAAAACCAACCCGTATTGGTGTTTGGAGCGGGTGAAGTGGCTGTCCGCAAAATCAAATTGTTACTCAAAGCCGGTGCAAAAATCACCTGTATTGGTTTGAAAATCAGTGGTGATATTATTGAGCTTGGTAAACATCAATCCATACAAATCAAAGTCTCTGATTTAAGCCAGTCAAAACACCCCTATCTCAATGGTGCTTACATCAGCCAATTCAGGTTGGTGGTTTCGGCCACCGATAACCATGCCTTGTCAGAACGTATCTATCAAGTCTGTCAACAAAACCATGTGCTGATCAATACGGTAGATGACAAAGCCCGTTGTAATTACATCACTCCAGCCATCATCGATCGTGACCCACTCATCATTTCGGTTTCCAGTGGCGGAGCAGCACCGGTGTTGGTCAAAAGAATCAAAACCATGCTGGAGACCGATTTGCCACACAGACTGGGACAATTAGCTCAAAAGGCCGACTCATTAAGAGCCTCTGTTAAAAAGGTCTTTACCCAATTCTCACAAAGAAAACGTTTTTGGGAATCATTTTTTTCAAGTTCACATGCCAGTGATATATTGCAGGGTCGCAGCAGTGAAGATAACGACACCATCATCAAACAATTTCAAAGCAACAAAACCCCGCAGGGAGAAGTGGCATTGGTGGGTGCGGGCCCAGGTGATCCCGAGCTGTTGACAGTTAAAGCGCTACAATGTTTACAAAAGGCTGATGTGGTTTTATACGACCGACTGGTCTCTCCAGAAATCATTGAATTGATTCGCAAAGATGCGACCTTGATTCCGGTGGGCAAATCAGCCGGACACCACAGTGTGCCTCAGGAACAAATCAATCAATGGCTGGTTGATCATGCCAAACAAGGCAAACAGGTGGTTCGTTTAAAAGGTGGCGATCCTTTTGTATTTGGACGAGGTGGTGAAGAGCTGCAAACGCTGAAACAACACCAAATCAAATTCCAAATTGTACCCGGCATCACTGCAGCCGTAGGCTGTTCTGCCTATGCGGGCATTCCTTTGACTCACCGTGATTTTGCCCAAAATGTGTTGTTTGTGACCGGTCATTGCAAGGACTCTATTGATACCTATGATTGGCCCTCACTGGCCAGAGAACAACAAACCATCGCTGTTTATATGGGGCTGATGAAATCAGCACATTTGTCTGAACAATTAATTAAGCATGGAAAATCGCCAGAGACGCCTGTGGCATTGATAGAAAACGGCACCAGTGTTCAGCAACGGGTTTTTACCACTATCTTATCTGACTTGTCACAAACTATTGACCAGCATAAGGTGTCTTCTCCAACTTTAATAGTAATTGGAGAAGTGGCCGCTTTAGCCAACGAACTGGCTTGGTTTGATCCCAACAGCGTTAATCACTCACAACCCTTGGAGTTATTGACCAAAACAGCATAAAACTGAAGTCCCTTTTACACTTTTCAGACTTGTTCAGAGTGTTTTCAGGCTTTTCCGAATCTATTGAGGTTAACTACAAATACTTTAATAGAGGAAAGCTTATGAACACAAAAACAATCATACTTTTGCTGACATTGGTATCATTCAATGTTTCAGCCTTTGTCACAGTAGGAACCGATGCCAGCTGCGATTATGATAACTTATTAGATGCATACAACGATGCAGATGGCTTTGTTCGGGTCACCAATCAAGTGGCATTTACTGATGAGTTTACCATTGGCAAAACTCAATGGTTTACTGGAGGTTATGATAATTGCCCAGATGCTGAACAAGGTATTTTTGGTACCAACAAGAGCAAGTGGCGACGAGTCACTCCGGGTAGCGTGGTATCCATCAGTGGTCAACAACAGGCTCAAGCTCTGGTTTTATTTTCAGGATTTGAATTTTTTGGAGGTAATACCCAACTGGTTCGTGGTGGTGGCATCGATGTAACAGGCAATGTTTCTGTTCTTATCGGTCAATCTGAAATCTATGACAATGAAAGTGCCACTGGAGGGGGTATTTTTATCCAAGGTGAAGATGCCATCATCACCATGACTGATGTCATCATTCGTGACAATCTGTCAACAGGTCCAGCTGGCGGGATTTACTGCTCATTTGGAAGCCAGGTCACCATGCTCGGTCAATCCGCCATACGCAACAATGAAGCCGCCAATTTTGGTGGTGGTATTTATGCGAATGAAGGTTGTGAAATCACTTTCAAAAGCGGAGATAACCTTCCCGCTTTACAAACTCAAACTGGTATTTTTGGTAACAGTGCTTTGCAGGGTGGCGGTGTATTTTTAGCTTCAGGTGCTCAAATGGATTTGCATGGTACTGCTGAACACCCTGCTTCCATAATTTTCAATACCAGCACCCATGACAGTGTTATTGAAGAAGGTGGAGGCGGTTTCTTCATAACCGATCCAAATACACGTTTGGATGCTGAAAATGCTCGCATTGACTTGAATATTGCCAAAAATTATGGTGCTGGTGGAGTGGTACTTGAACAAGCAGTTTTTACCATGAAACGTGCTGAAGGATCATGTTGGTCAACTGACCACTGTTCTTCACTTTCATATAATATCTTAACCGGAGAAGTGGGTATTGGTGGTGCATTGGACGTCTATGGTGGTGGCATTGTGCAGCTTTCACAAACACTTATCCAGTTCAATCGAGCCAATAGAGCTGCCGTTTTAGATGCTTCGCAGACCAGTTATGTACGCATGGAAGGGAACGTCATCGCTGAAAATTCACACTGGACGAATGACAGCGAAACCACATTGTTTGCCATGTCTGGCACGTCTGGAAATGGGGGTAACCTCGACTTTTTCTATAACAGTCTTGCCAATAATATGGCCAACAGCGTGTTTGATTTAAGCAGTACGGCACAACATCATTTATCAGTGCACAATGCAATTATTCAACACCCATTGATTCAGGATGATAATGGGAACTCCAATAACATTGTCGAATATGACTGTGCGTTCCTTTCTGAAAACAATTCTATTACGGGAAATGTGGGCATCATCAACGGCAATGATCCCTTATTCGTTGATGCTGCCAATGGTAACTTCAAACTCCAAAGCAACTCTCCTGCGATTGATTACTGTGATGAACAAACTTTCATCGGCGCTGCTTATCAAGACATCGCTGGTCTGGATCGTGGTATGGATGACCCTGCAAACGGTAATTTTCTGGGAAGCTTTGATGCTGGAGCCTATGAACACAATGGCGATGTTATTTTTGTTGATGACTTTGAGTGATTGGTATTCACCTCTCGATCATGAGTTTGTGACTGTTGGTAAGGGTTTTTGGTGTGACCATGAACCCAACGACATCAATCAAGTCATCAGCGAATTTTCTCAGGTGGCCATCACTTCGCAAGTGGTTTGGTCACCTTTGAACATTCAACAGGCCGTCACCATTACCGGGGGGTTTGAAAATTGCCTGGATGCCAAACTAGGTATTCAACCCACTGGTTTTAGCCACATTCAAGGCGCAAAGATGCTACCAGTAATCACCATTGAAAGTCCGATAAAATCAGCGGTCGACATTAAGTTAACTCGTGTGGTTATTGAATCAGGGGATGCTCCTGCAGGCGCTGGCATTTTGGCAAATGGGCATTATCGCTTATCACTTGAGCAGGTTTTGATTCAAAACAACCATGCCCAACAACAAGGTGGCGGTTTGCTGTTAAATGGTCAGGCCAACAGTTTAAAACTCGTCAATTCTGTGATTAAAAATAACCAGGCCAGACAAGGAGCCGGACTAGCTATTGATGGCTTTGGACATTTGGTTATTCTGGAAAATTCTATGATTCAGCAGAATATAGCAGAGATTTCAGGCGGTGGTATACTTTGTAATGGTTTAAACTTGATCCAGATTCAGAACAGTCAAATCAACGGCAATTCTGCTCAATGGGGGCAAGATATGGATGCTGAAATCACCTGTCAAACGCAAATCGGTAAAACAGATTTCAAGTTAAAACCAGTGGAGTAAATTTATGCTGTCAACTGAACAATTAACTCATTAACCTGAGAAATCAATCTTTGTAATAAATTTTCATCAAAAGCTGAATCTAATGCCAGTTGCCGCCATTGTGCAGTTAATGAATCAATAGTTTGCTGTTGTAGCTGTTGTCCTTCGATGTCATCAACTGGTAGTCGATTTAATAATGTATTGGCCCAAATAATTTGACCAAAAAGCCATTTATCAGGCACATTAATTTCTTGCATTAATGTCTCTGCCAATAACAACTGCTCGGTGGCATCATAGCCCAGCAACATGGCCAGTTGTGCCAAAAATCGCTCACGTTCTCCCACCTGCTGTTCAGCCA
>JAGRJR010000219.1:766-1593 GCA_020442635.1 Lysobacterales bacterium | reverse complement strand
TCACCCATGTTGTCATCGTCCACCATGACCAAGGATTGAATGGCTTGTTGACGCAGTTTAGCATCTTTTTCGTTATCAATGACGTAGTAGAGGTATTCTGCATCTCCAGAGATGGCCAGTGCTTCCAAAATCGCTCTTCGATTGTCGTTTTCTGCGTTTTTATACATGTCCTTTAAGGTGGCAACTTCACCCTTGATACCCAGTACTTGAATCAACTGTCTTGATAGCTCTGGGTTTTTTTCATTTTTCAAAAACTTTAACAGTTGGTTGTTGTTATCTTGGTGAATGAAGCCCTGAATGATGGCCATTTTGGCGTCTAGATTCTTGGTTTTTTCATACAGTTTAGCCAATTTTTCCTGGCTGTATTGTTCATTACGCAGACTCAACATCTGTATGGCTGAGCGTTGTAGTTCAACGTTCTTTTCTTTTTCAATCACTTCGAACAAGAGGTCACTGACTTTCTCGCTTTCACTCAAACCAATCATTTGGATTGCGTTCTGTTTGACTCTGATGGAATCGGTTTTTTCCAACAATGCCTGCACCTTGGGCAAGGCTTTATCGGGTTGGTTGAACATCAATTGTTGTAAGGCAAACAGTTTCAATTCTTCATCCATGGCTTGTTGATAAGCAGCCGGTTCGCTGCCATCACCGTGTTCAAACAGCAGAACCTTGGCATCATCTACCCACTGGCTTTGCTCCTGGGTTTTGATTAAGCGCTCCAATAAGCGTTTGGCTTGTGCATTTTGATTTAATTGATAATGGGCATAGGCTTGCCAGTAATTAGCGGCGGCTTTAAGTTTTTGGGATTCGCTGGCTTTTTTAAAAGC
>JAGRJR010000219.1:0-757 GCA_020442635.1 Lysobacterales bacterium | reverse complement strand
CAATTGATAATGGGCATAGGCTTGCCAGTAATTAGCGGCGGCTTTAAGTTTTTGGGATTCGCTGGCTTTTTTAAAAGCATTGACCGCATCAAGCCAGTCTTTGCTCATCATCGCTGCATGACCAAATTCATAAGCTTCTTTGGGGTCATCAAAATCACTGATGGCTGGTGAGGCACTGACTAGCAGGGTCAGTAAGCCGAATATTTTGAAGGGGTTTTGCATGATTGTGCTCCTTAAATGATGTTGTTTTCTTTGGCCAATTGTCGTTTCATGGCTTTGATTTGAAACATCAAATCTTTGCCATCAGAACTGTTGACTAAATTGGCTTGGGGTAGTTGACTGGACTCTGACTGGTTGTATGTCGGTGCACCATTGGCATACTCCAACAAGATGGGTTCCAGGTCGTTTAATATTTGTTCGGCAAATTGACCGTCGTAGTGGGTCAAAGCCTGTTTAAAAATTCTGTTTGATGACAGCAGTCGCTGAGCTGTGGCCTGGCCATTGAAAGCACCAGTCCCGTTACTCACTTGGGTCAAAAAGATTTCACTCTGGGTCAGGTGTAACTGAATGTTCTGAGCCAATAACTGCTCTCTGAGTTCAGTGTTGATGCCTTCATTGCCCTGTTGTTTGCCGGCAAGAAAAGCCACCATCAACAGAACCATCACGCCAGCCAAACTGGCCAGGGAAAACTGGGGTTGAAACAGCCAGGTTCGACATTTGTGTAACCAGCCGCTTGATTCTGACGTTGGTTGAGTGG
>JAGRJR010000218.1 GCA_020442635.1 Lysobacterales bacterium | reverse complement strand
AACAACTTCGATACCTAGCTTATGCAACATCGAAATGGCATCAGGCGTTGTTTCTTTGATGGGATCTGCAACTACAATCAGGCCAGTCGGTTGTTGATCTACAGAAAACAACATCACCGTTTGTCCTTCTGCTCGAAGTTCATCTGCTTGTTTGAAGAATGCTGTGATTTCGGTATTGGCTTGTTGCATCATTTTACTGTTTCCAAGTGCCAGCTTCTTGCCATTAACTTCCGCTGAAACGCCTTTTCCAGTGACTGATGTGAAATTTTCAACATCAACAAATTTAATATTTTTATCTTTGGCACCTTCTACTATTGCCTCTGCCAATGGGTGTTCACTTTGAACTTCAACAGATCCAACCAACGTCAGTATTTCATCTTCTGTGAAACCTTCATTGGCCAATATTTTTATGAGTTTGGGTTTACCCATGGTTAAAGTACCGGTTTTATCAACCACCAAAGTATCTACTTTTTCCAATATCTCTAAAGACTCGGCATTTTTTATCAGTACGCCCTCCAGAGCACCCCTGCCCGTTCCAACCATGATTGATATGGGTGTCGCTAGACCCAAGGCACATGGACATGCAATGATCAGCACAGCCACAAAATTTATGGTGGCATGAGCCAGTTTAGGCTCTGGACCAATGGCATACCATGCAGCAAAAGCGGCTATTGCGATGAAGATAACAATCGGCACAAAATATCCAGCAACCGTATCAGCCATCTTTTGAATTGGGGCACGTGACCTTTGAGCCTCTGATACCATTTTGACTATTTGAGAAAGCAATGTGTCAGCCCCAATTTTTTCAGCCCTCATCACCATTGAACTTAAACTATTCACGGTGGCGCCAATCAAGTGATCGCCGGTATTTTTACTGACGGGCATGGGTTCGCCTGTTACCATTGATTCATCTACTGAACTGGTACCAGATATAACTTGTCCATCTACAGGTATCTTTTCACCAGGTCTGATGCGCAAGTGATCACCCACTTTGACCTGTTCAAGTGGAATGTCTACTTCCTCACCTTTTTCATTGATGACCCTGGCGGTATTGGGCGCTAGACCAAGTAAAAGTTTAATCGCAGTATTGGTTTGTGAACGTGCCCTGAGCTCAAGAACTTGACCCAGTAGCACCAGAGCAGTAATAACGGCTGCAGCTTCGAAATAAACCATCACCAAACCATCGTATTGCATTGTTTGTGGGAATTGGCTTGGTATCAATAACGCCACCACACTGTAGACCCATGCAACTGAAACACCCAGTCCAATCAAAGAAAACATATTGAGACTTTTGTTTTTTACTGAAGCAATGGCCTTGGTGAAAAATGGCCAACCTCCCCACCAAACCACAGGAGTCGCTAGGACAAACTGTATCCATTGTGAAACGCTAGGGGTTAACCATTCAGGCATTAACTGCGGTAAAAAATCACCCACCATAGCCAGAAAAAAGACTGGAATAGCCAGCATTGTACTGATTTTGAATCGACGACTCATGTCCACCAATTCATGGTCATCTTCCTCTAGTGATATGACAGTTGGTTCAAGTGACATACCACAAATAGGACAATCTCCTGGCTCATCCTGAATTATTTCCGGGTGCATGGGACAGGTATATTTAGTTTCAGTGACTGGCAAGGACACTTCTTTAGGCTCCAAAGCCATGCCACATTTGGGACAACTTCCAGGCTCAATCTGCTCAACTTCAGGATGCATAGGACACATGTATA
>JAGRJR010000217.1 GCA_020442635.1 Lysobacterales bacterium | reverse complement strand
TAAAATCTGAGTTAATTTCATTTAATATCAGTAATTATGTCAGTCAGAATTGACAAATGGCTTTGGGCGACACGTTTTTTCAAAACCCGTGCGCTAGCTAAAAAACACGTTGAAAGCGGTAAAGTTAAAGTTAATGGGCAAAAAACCAAACCTTCACGTTTGCTAAATTTGAATGATGTGCTCGAAATCAACAAGGAGGATTTAAATTGGGTTGTCGAAGTTTTACAACTGATTGAAAAAAGGGTTTCTGCCAAACTGGCTGCTGAAGCTTATGCAGAAACTCCGGAATCAATTCAGGCTCGCAATGACGCTGTTTTAGAGAAAAAGTTAGTTTATTCGTCAACACCAAAACCACCCAAACACCCTGATAAAAAGTCAAGACGACAACTGATAAGAATCAAACATAATCAATCTCAGTAAATCTCAGCAAATCAAGTAATAAAAAAAGCCTCACAAGGAGGCTTTTTTTTTGTAACATTCTGAAAATTTAATTATTTTCTGGAATATGTGAAACCTACCAAATATTGGTTCATGTCAATTGAAATAGACTGACCTGGATCTAATGGATTTGGTCCTGATACTTCTTCGCCATTTCCGTATACGAAAGACATGGTAATTTCAGCATTATCAGCTAATTGCTTAGTGAAACCGGCTGTAATGTGTTGCTCGATCACGCCCGGAGCTAAGATGTTAAAGATAACTTCGCTGGAATCAATCGGTTGATCAGCATTACTGTAACCAACCCTGAATGTCCAGTCATCGCTTTGTTGCCATTCGTAACCGACTTTGACAATTGTCATATCATTCCAACCGAAACCAAAACCATTGCTTCCGCCGCCACAGCCCGGGCCACTAGCAGCCATAGAGCCTGTGAAGAAAAATGCATTCAGTGCATCTAAGCACTCGCCGGAAAATAGTGGCTCAATACCATTGCCGATTGATTTAACATCACTATAGTTAATTCTTTGTACATCAACGGCCAATACACCTTTTTCGCCAACATTCGCTGAAAAACCAACAGTCCACGTTTCAGGAATATCAAAATCACCACCATCAGCATATAAACCAGCATAGTTGTCGAATTCACTCATTTCCATCTTGGTTTGATAAGAAGCTGCGAAACGTAAATTCTCGGTGATACCTGCATTAAAACCTAATTTCAAACCATATCCAAATGATGAATCATATCCATTATTTGAAAGGTTCAATGGATCATTGGTAACACCTGCAAAACTACTTAATCCTGTTGCTTTAAACCTTTGGAACGCACCGATTAAACTCACTCCTAATGATGAGTCTTCACCAATTTTTCTGGAATAAGTAGGGGCAATAAATAATTGCATCAAATCAACGCCTGTTGTACCACCGGCAAAAGTACCCGGACCGGTTACAATTGTTTGGAAATCAGGATGGAAAACATTTGCAATACCGCCTTGATATTCGGTATTCATTCCACCATTTCCGTAAACCATCAAACCGAAAGATGAGTTATCATTCAGCATTTTGTTCATAGCAAAACTAGGAATTGGGAATAATTGATTTTCTGACTTGATTGATTGCTGACCTAATGCGAAAGGCAATTGACAAGGTTGTACGCCCGGTTGTGAACATGAAGGAATCATGCCAATTGGTGCAAAACCTGCCGGTAATGATGGGTCTCCATCAACAGAATAGGCTCTGTCAGGGTTAAATAGACTTAAGCCTAAATCCCATATAAAAAAAAAAAAAACCATATTTGCC
>JAGRJR010000216.1 GCA_020442635.1 Lysobacterales bacterium | reverse complement strand
AGCGCATTTCGAATTCTGGAAAGGTAAAACCATTCCGAGTTCTTGGAAAAAATTTAAAGATATCACCATGTACTGGACAGAAAAAGGTGTGGATGGTTTTCGTTACGACATGGCAGAAATGGTGCCCGTCGAGTTTTGGAGTTATATGAATTCGCACATAAAAATGAAAAACCCTGATGCCTTTTTATTGGCCGAAGTTTACAATCCGAGTTTATACAGAGAATATATTAAAAAGGGTAAAATGGATTATCTCTATGATAAAGTCCAATTGTATGATACCTTAAAACATGTGATGCAAGGTCATGGAAAAACTGATAATATTCCACCAATACAGGACGACTTAAAGGATATTGAGCATCACATGCTTCACTTTTTAGAAAACCATGACGAACAACGTATTGCGAGTCCAGATTTTGCAGGTACTGCTGAAAAAGGAAAACCTGCCATGGTGGTTTCAACAACCATCAGTAGCTCTCCAACCATGGTGTATTTCGGACAAGAATTTGGTGAAGCAGGAACTGAAGATTTAGGCTTTGGAGATCCAACACGCACCTCAATTTTTGATTATGGCTCAGTGCCAAGTGTAGTACGATGGGTAAACAATAAACAATTTGATGGAGGTCAATCTACTTCAGAAGAAAAGGAACTTAGAGATTTTTACAAGCGTTTACTTAACTTTTCATTAAAGAGTTCTGCTCTGGCGGGAAAGTATCAAGACATTCATGCTTACAATAGAGAACATACAGAATGGTATAACGATAAAGTATTGTCTTTTGTTCGATGGAGTGACGATGAAAAATTGATTATAGTTTCAAATTTCAATGCTGAGAATACATATGGCTTCGACTTACAGCTGCCTGAAGATTTAATTAAGACATTGAATCTTGAGGATGGCATATATGAAGTTCAAGACCAATTATATAATGAATACACTTCAACACTTAAGGTTGAAAACGGAAAAGGGATGGTTCGTATTGACATCAAACCTTTAGAATCATTTATTTTAAAAATAAAGTAATATGAACAAATTAATAGTACTTGCTTTAATCTTTCTAACATTAGGTTGTCAAGAAGATAAAAAAGAAGAAATGAAAGTCAAGGTTTTTCAGCCTTCAACAGAACAAGCACCTTTCGTTTGGGAAGCTGCTAACTTATATTTCTTACTTACTGATCGATTTAATAATGGAGACACTTCTAACGATGTTAATTTTGATAGAACCAGAGTAACTGGAAAATTGAGAGGTTTTAAAGGAGGTGATATTAAAGGAATAACTCAAAAAGTAAAGGAAGGCTATTTTTCAGATTTAGGGATTAATGCCATTTGGATGACACCAATTGTGGAGCAAATTCATGGAGGAACAGATGAAGGTACTGGAGTTTCTTACGGTTTTCATGGTTATTGGGCAAAAGATTGGACGAAAATTGATCCTAATTTTGGTACAGCTGAAGAGTTACATGAATTAGTAAAAGAGGCGCATGCTAGAGGTATTAGGATTGTTTTAGATGCTGTTATTAATCACACAGGACCAGTTACAGAACAAGATCCTGTTTGGCCAGAAAGTTGGGTGAGAACAGATAGACAATGTGATTATAAAAATTACGAGAATACAGTGACTTGTACTTTGGTTGCTAATCTTCCAGATATTAGAACAGAAAGTAATGACAATGTCGAATTGCCTCCTCAACTCGTTGAAAAATGGACATCTGAAGGACGATATGAACAAGAAGTTGCTGAATTAAATGAATTTTTTAAACGTACAGGTCACCCAAGGGCTCCTCGTTTTTATATCATGAAATGGCTTACAGATTACATCACAGAATTTGGTGTAGATGGTTACAGAGTTGATACTGTAAAGCACACAGAAGAATATGTTTGGCAAGAATTTAAAGTAGAGTGTGATTATGCGTTTGCTGAATTTAAAAAGAATAATCCTGATAAAATTATCGATGACA
>JAGRJR010000215.1 GCA_020442635.1 Lysobacterales bacterium | reverse complement strand
AAAACAAAACAAACAAGGCCACAAAATATTTTATTAAATCAAATCCTATACGGTCCACCTGGTACAGGCAAAACCTACAAAACAACTGAGCTGGCGGTAAAAATCGCCGAACCTAAAAAATATGATGAAATCACTAAGAGTGATGATCCAGTAGAGGCGCAGCATCAAGCTATAAAGGAAATATATGATGACCTAGTTAAATCAAGGCGGATTGGATTCACTACTTTTCATCAAAGTTATTCATATGAAGATTTTATAGAAGGTATTCGTGTAGACAGTGATAATGAAGATAACATTAAGTACAAGGTAGAGGACGGCATTTTCAAAGAGATGGTTGTTCTTGCTAATGACAGCACTTCTCAGCTTTCATCTGAAAGTAATTTCAATGATGTTTCCGATAAAAATATCTGGAAGATGTCTTTAGGAGATACTTCAAAAGGTGATGAAAAATACCAAAATTGTATTGAAAATAACTATATTGGTATGAATTATGGAAGAGACATAGATTTCAGTGATGCAGAATCGCAAGATGACATAATCAATTTGTACCAAGAAAAGAAAGATCAAAAATACACCAAAAAGGACTATCCAGTCACATCAGTATTTCGTTTTAAAAATGAAATGAAGGTGGGTGACCTAATCATAGTGACTGATGGCAATAGAAAATACAGGGCCATAGGTGAAGTAACGGGTGAGTATGAGTTTAATGTTGATGATGACTTCTTGTTTTTTCAAACCAGAAAAGTTAAATGGTTGAAGGTCCTAAAAGAAAGTTTGCCAAGGGACCCTTTATTTAAAAAGGGTATATCGCAAATGACCTTATATAAACTGAACGATGATTCAATTGATCGATCATATTTAACCCAAACATTAAGTGAAACATCTGAAGTTAAAAACCATGTTTTAATCATTGATGAAATTAATAGAGGGAACATTTCAAAAATTTTTGGTGAGTTAATCACGTTGCTTGAAAACGATAAAAGAGCTGAGGCTTCAGATCAAAGAACAGCCATATTGCCATACTCTAAAGATAAATTTTCAGTACCTCAAAATCTTTATGTTATTGGAACAATGAACACTGCAGATAAATCATTGGCTCAAATGGATTTGGCATTGCGCAGGAGATTTGATTTTATCGAAATGCTTCCAGATGAAACTCTCTTTGACGACCTGAATGTGTTTGATATTAACCTTGCAGAACTTTTGATAACAATCAATCAACGCGTTGAAGTATTACTAGATCGAGATCATTTAATTGGTCACAGTTATTTTTGGTCTTTAAAAGTTTTAGATACTGAAAGCGAATTACAGATAGAGTTAGCCAAAATATTTAAAAATAAAATTATTCCATTGTTACAGGAGTATTTCTTTGCAGATTGGGAGCGGATCAGATGGGTCTTGAATGACCAAAACAAAGCTAAAGAACATCAACTCATCCATATGCAGGAAGATGAGAAAAACTTATTAAGTTTATTTGGCGAGGATGTTGCAGAACAATTGTCTGACAAGCGCTATCAAATCAATGAATCAGCATTTAGTCTGGCTGAGGCTTATCAAGGCATTCTTGGTTCGAGCTAGAGCATGATACAGGTACGTGAATACAGTCAGATTAGTACCGATAGAGGTCTTGCTCCTTCGTTAGATCTTGGGGTGGTTAAACAAACTACCTTTGACTGGATGGTTGATGTACTTCATCAGTCTGGTAAGACAGAAAAAGTATTGGTTATTAATAACCGTAAAAGCCTAAAGCTTGGTAAATATGTGGGTTATTTACAAAGTCCAAATGGCGAAGCGATTGAGATTTTACCTAAGACCGGACTTGGAGTAGAAAGTCCTCAAAAAAGCAGAAGGTTACTGCAAAAAATGTTGATGTCTGCATTGTCGCTGAAACCTAGAGAGGTTGGTCAAGCCAGCTTAAAAAGACTTAATCAGCCGATTCATGAATGGATATTCTCAC
>JAGRJR010000214.1 GCA_020442635.1 Lysobacterales bacterium | reverse complement strand
TAGTTCACAGATAAAATCAATCATTACTTGGGTGCTGTTGGCATTGCTGGTTTGGGTTTGGGTACAGTTTATTTTGTTTCCCAAACACCAAAACAATGACATCAAAGCCGTAACAGCACCGCCTTCCAATCTGCCAACACAGGTTGTCAGACCCAAGCCATCAAGCTACCACCTGTTTGGTTCTTCAACTGAAACCGAAATTCCACTGAGTTTATTACAAGGCGAAACAAGCCTAGAATTAATCATCACTGGAATATTGGCGAGCGATGATCCGACATCGGGGATGGCCTTTATTCGAAACCGACAAGGTGAAGAGAAAAAATTCAAGGTAGGCGATGATGTGTTTGGGTTGGCCACGCTCGATGCCATCCACGAGGATTATTTGATTCTACGAAGAGGAGGTGGTAAACGTGAGAAATTGTCATTGAGCAAAAAATGCTTGAGCACGATTAACCAAACATCATCACTCCAAACTACCGATGACACCCAGAAAATAATATCATCCAATCGCATTGCCAACCACATCAAAAAACCGCAAGACTGGCAACAAATGATGAATGCCCAAAAATTTGACCCCAACAAAATTGCCCAAATGGCCAGCAAAGTCAGCGTGGTTCGGGATGGACAGGGACAAATAACCGGCTTAAGGGTTTCTCAAATGGCTGGTGCAAATAGCCTGACCAAGCAAGGTCTCAGATCCAATGACCAGATTATCGCAGTTAATGGTGTTAAAATAGCCATGAATAACATATTGGAATTACGTAAACAATTGGAAAGCGGCTCAAGTGCCGACGTGACCGTACTTCGAAATGGTAAGCAACTGAACTTAAACCTCAACCTATCCGAGCTTCAATGATGAGAAAAATGAGAACAACCATCGTTACCTTGTGCCTTTTATTTTTAACCACAATTCTGTGGGCAGAAAATCACATGCACACCCTGAATCTTCAAGACACAGAGATTCGGTTATTGGTTGAAACAGTCAGCGACATTACTGGTAAAAACTTCGTTATTGATCCGGAAGTGAGCGGAAAAATCACAGTGATTTCAGGCCAGCCCATACCTGAAGATAAGGTGTATGATTTGTTTTTGTCGATATTGAGCGTCAATGGCTTCACCACAGAAACTCAGCGTGACACCATTAAAATTATTCCAATTGCAAAAAGCAATCCCTTGTCTGGCTTGACCAGTGACCATCCAGATCAACTGATGACCCGCATTTTTCGTATCAAGCACATTCCGGTTGAAGAAGTAATGAATATGCTGAAATCGATGAATAGTAAGGCCAAACTGATAAGCAATAAGGATTCCAATTTATTGATTGTTTCAGATAAGTCTGCCAATGTTGAAAAAATGGCGGAATTGATCAACAACATTGACCGTAAATCAGATTCGTCGATTGAACTGATTCCAATTAAACATGCCAATGCATCGGATGTGGCTGAAACTTTGACACAATTGTTGGATTCAACCAATGCATTGGGGCCACAATCAAAAATCGTTCCTGACAGTCGCACCAACTCGGTAATAGTGAATGCCAATCCGTCTTTAAAAACCAAAATCATGAACATCATCGCCCAGTTGGATGTGCCATTGGACACCAACACGCAAGCGCAAGTCATTTATCTGAAATATGCTTCCGCTGAAAAACTGGTGCCAATTTTGGAAACTTTGGCCAAACGTGGTCAGGTGGCCGAAAACCAAACTCAGGATTTAAGCATTCAGGCTCATAAGGAAACCAACAGTCTGGTCGTCAACGCACCACCTGCTGTGTATCGCAATATCAGACAAGCCATCGATCAATTAGACATCAGAAGACAGCAAGTGCTGATTGAGGCCATTATTGCTGAAGTGTCGGTGGATAACTCCAAAGAACTTGGCGTGGATTGGTTTGCCCCGATTGGTGGTGACAGTGATGATGGATTGGTCGGTGGTTCATTCACGGGTAGTACCCTGCCGAATATTGGCGCTGATGATCCTCTGGATGTGTTTGGGAGTTTGTTG
>JAGRJR010000213.1 GCA_020442635.1 Lysobacterales bacterium | reverse complement strand
CTCATCTTTTATATGAAGTTTGTATGTAGTGGGTCGCGAGTTACATGTCATTCTTACAACATCACTGAATGCAACCCAAAAAAACCGTCTTGCCCATTTTGGCTTTATTTTTTTTATGTTTCTACGAATTTTACACAACTCAACTTGCACATCGAGCAGGAACCACTTATCAGCCTCATCAAATGTATAGTCTACTCTCCCAAATGTGTCAGAATTAATTTTCTCCTTTAATGATTCCCATTTTTGATTCAATGCGTTTAAAAAGAATGGCCCTGCCTTAGTTTCACAGGCCATAATCGCCAAAGGATTAATGTCTATACCTAAAAAATCCAACCCTCTTGTCATACTCTCTACTAAAACTGTACCAGACCCTACAAAAGGGTCAAACACTGATTTAATGTTTTTATCTTGTTCTAAGAAAAAATCAATCAACTCACCTTGCATTTGAGGTACCATCATTGCGGGATAGTTGATTAAACTATGGCAATGATCTCTTTTTGCCCTTCCTCTGAATGACCAATAATGCTCGTCTTTTTGACTTAAAAAATAATCAAGCGAACTCACTTCGGATCTATCTTTAATTGCTGATTTAGATAAGCTCATAATGTGGATTAATGCGTGTCAAGTAGTTAATAAGATACTACCTAAAAAGAAGAAAACAAACCAGGGTTATTTTCATTTTCTTCTGTTGTAACGTTGAACAGTTATGGAATACCAGTTAGGAGGTCCAAAAAAATCTTTTGAAAAGTAGTTATATCGAACTACTTTGTCTTTCCAAATTTTTTCCAGTCGCCTTTCCCAGTCAAAGAGAATCCAATTAGCCAATTGAGTTGTCATATGCCTATGATCAATCCCACTTGCCTCAAAAGTCAGATAATTCGGAGCAAATGATCCACCGGGAATTCTTAATTGTTTTATCAAAAAATTACATAGTTTTTGACCTGTAACCTTCGAGTTAATTAATTTACAAAACTGTCTTAGAACAGCCAGGTGTTCAATATCCAGTGATAATTCTGAGCTTGTTTGGAGAGAATGAATTAAATCACTAAACATTGGGCTAGACTCTTCATCTATAAATTGAACCGGTTGAGGGCTTGAGTCTCTGAGGTCAAATTCACAGGTGGAGCAAAAACACATTTCTGGGCCATCAAATATATTTGGCTTACCCAGCTCATTACGATGAAACATGATGGGATAATAGCATTCAGGGCATCGGTCTCTGTGCATAATTTGGTGCTTGGAACAAAAGGTATTGAATGCAACACGCCAATGTTTTCTGAAGTATGGCTCTTCATCTTCTCTAAGGCACTCCGAGCAATACTGTTGCCCAAACCCTGTTCTTTTACGGTGATAAACATTCAATGGCAAAATCCATTTCAGCACACCAACATCATGAAAATATTGGAATAATGTGCCTTCATAACTTTGCAGGGTCAGATCAAATATATCATCTTGAGAACAGTTTGTTCTGACCGACAATTCATCAATCAGCCAGCCATAGGATTTACGGTCCATATCGCGATTCCATAAGTCGGGTTTTCCCTCAAATACAATTCTGTTGAATGCCTGTAGCTTCAATCCGTTGGCTTTTGCAAGGCGAATCACCCAAGAAGTCAGTACCTCATCCTTATGAGGTTTAGGGTGTGCGGGGAATAAACCTCGTGAGAAGATCATAATCTACTGGCTTCGGCTTTCCTGCCACTTGGTTTTATCCATTTGAGTTTATTCAATGTTTTTATTGTAATATGTTCAGATTTATCTCTAACAGCTTGAATAGCAGCCTTATTAGTTAAGGTTGTCAGCTCACCAATAAACCCCTCAGACATGCTATGAAGCTTATTTGCTAACGTGGGCTCATGCAAGCAAGAAGGCTTTTTTAACGGTATTATTTTTTCAAAGCTCATTAGAAATCTAAAATAATCTTGATTTAATTTCCACTTAGAAAGTCTAACTCGATCAAATCTATTTGCCAGCTGTGGTTCAGTGGCCAGTGCTCTTTCAGCATCCTTAGTA
>JAGRJR010000212.1 GCA_020442635.1 Lysobacterales bacterium | reverse complement strand
AGTATTTTCAGGTGGGGTCATTGCTTCTTGTTGGTTTGGAAATACCTCATAATTTCCATTGGTCTCATAGCCCACAGGCTCGTACATATTGGGAAAATATTGATAGTTTGGTTTTTTATCATTAAAACAAGAAACCATGGTAGCTAGTGCAAATACGGCAATTGCTATGTTTTGTAGTGTCTTCATATTAATGGTCTTGCTCATTTTCAATTAAACTAATTTCTGATGCACCAGTATCGTATAAAAATTTGGTAAGCTTAGCTACATCATGATTGTCAGCATCAACTTCCATTAAAAAATGGTCATCTGTAGTGCGGGGATCTGGATTCTCAGCTTTTTTGAAAGGCCAAAGTTTACTTCTCATATAAAAAGTAATTACCATTAAATGTCCGGCAAAAAATACAGTAAGCTCAAACATAATAGGTATAAAGGCCGGCATGTTTTGATAAAAGGTAAAACTTGGTTTACCTCCAATATTTTGTGGCCAATCTTGAATCATCATAAAGTTCATCATTGCTACAGCAACACTTAGACCAACCAGTCCATAAAGGAATGATGTAATAGCTATTCTTGTTGGTGCCAATCCCACGGCATGATCCAATCCGTGTACAGGAAATGGTGTAAATACCTCAGAAATATGATAATTTGCTGAACGCGTTTGTTTAACGGCCTGCATCAACAGGTCATCGTCAGTATATATTGCATGTATCTTAGTTGCAGCCATAATTAGTTCTTGTTTTTAAGTGTTAGTGCTTGTCCAGCCCAATCATCACGTTTGGCTCTTCCGGGGAATTCACTAATTATCTCATCCAATAAATCGTATTCGCGGTCGGTCATTCTGCTTACCTGTTCAAAAGTAAAGATACCCAATTGGTGAAGTTTTTGTTCCATAACTGGTCCAACTCCACTAATCTTTTTAAGATCATCCTGTTTGCTAACTGCAGGGTCAAATGTCCCTATGCCGCTTAGAAGGTTATCTATCTTACCTTTGTGCTGTTCGAAATCCACTTGATTTTTATCTGAATCTTCTTCAGTTGAACCATCAAAAACAGATTTAAAATGTTTTCCTTCAACATTAGCGGAAGGTCCAGCATCGGCAGGATATTCCTCTATTGTTTGTACGTGGCTGGCATCGTCACCATGTTCAGCGCGCAATTTTTTGAAAGATTCACCAGAAGATTTCAAAATTGTTTTTACCTCAGCCTGTGCAATTACTGGGAAAGTACGAGCATACAGAAGGAAAAGCACAAAGAAGAATCCAATGGTCCCCATAAAGGTTCCAATATCTACAAAAGTAGGCTGGAACATTGTCCAAGAAGATGTTAATCTGTCCTTGCTCAAATCCACAACAATAATGTCAAAACGCTCAAACCACATTCCAATATTAATAACTAGCGCTACAAAGAATGTCCATCTAATGTTTCTTCTTAATTTTTTCACCCAAAGTGAAAGCGGCACGATAAGGTTACAAATAATCAATGCCCAGAACGCCCACCAGTAAGGGCCAGTTGCTGCACCAAATGACAGATATGTATAGTTTTCATAAGGCACACCTGAATACCATCCAATAAAATATTCAGTGATATAAGCTACCGTTACAATACCACCTGTTAACAAGATTACCTTGTTCATATATTCTATGTGAAGTACTGTAATATAGCTTTCAAGATTTGATACTTTTCGCATTATGATAAGTAGTGTCTGTACCATAGCGAATCCTGAAAAGATTGCCCCAGCAACAAAGTATGGAGGGAATATGGTACTGTGCCAACCAGGAACTACTGAAGTTGCAAAGTCAAAAGATACAATGGTGTGAACCGAAAGCACCAAAGGCGTTGCTAAACCTGCCAATACAAGTGACACTTCTTCAAAACGCTGCCAGTCTTTTACACGACCGCTCCATCCAAAACTGAGTATTCCGTATATTTTTTTCTGAAAAGGGCTTTTGGTTCTATCGCGGATCATTGCAAAATCTGGCAGCAAACCTGTCCACCAGAAAACCATCGATATAGATAGATAGGTAGAAATAGCAAAA
>JAGRJR010000211.1 GCA_020442635.1 Lysobacterales bacterium | reverse complement strand
CCTTCATCATCAAAATCAATCCTTTTCGACTCTTCTAAACATGACAGTAATTCACCGAAAACTGTTGATAACTCAGCACGGTTAATTTCATCAGCTACAAAATAATATAACTTTGGTTCTTTTCCATCAATCCTTGATTTATATAAGTTTTGCGTTGCTTTTTTACAAAACTTTTTAAATATGCCATTTGTTAATTTCAATTCGGTTGCCCCATTATTTATGACAGGTTTCAGTCCATCTATAAAATCTTCGTAACTAAATGAGGGATGAAATTGTGTAAATAATGCGACATCGTTGATGTCATCATCATCCAACAATACTTTTTGTCTAATTGTATTTTGAACTGTATAAGTTTTTCCAGTCCCTGGAGCTCCATAAAATATTACATTTTTACTATCGAAAGGAAATGATTTGCCAAAATAATCCCAAAGAAACATGGTAAGTTTTTGAGTGATTTTGAAAGTAATATCTCCGTTAATTTCAAATTGTTCTTTAACTTTGTCTAATATTTTTTCCGTTACTTTATAAGAGCTTAGGTCTATTGCTTCTTTAATACCAAAAAAGTCCGCTATTGCTTCGATTGTGGTCTTGTTAAATATTGCTAACAATTTTTCAGGATAGTACATATACGCAATTTTTCTTGCGTAATTGATATCTAAAGGATTGGTATTCTCAATTTCCTCAAATTTAATTAATTTCATTAGTTTTGGCTTAACATTCTCATCAAAATAGTTCTCTGCTTTCTCCTTAGCGACATACTTTTCATTAATTGCCTTTATATATTTTTGTTCAAGAGTACAATATAAGTCTGTCTCTGATTTTCTTTTCTCATTATCATTTATATTTTCAGAATTGACTTTATAAACACCATATGAAAAAGAGCTTGATGTCCGGAACTTGCCACAGCTTTCAGTCTTTCTTTCAATCCAATGGGTGAAGTATTCTTCCGCTGTTTGAGATTTAATATTTGTATATTTATCTAATTTAAGGTCATTTATTTTTTCAAGTGGAAATTTTTCAATAAACCCCTTATATTCACTCTCAGCATTTTCTGTATTAAGATTACCTTCCTTTTCTTGCCATAATTTTTTCAGTTTCACTATTTTTTCTGTCATCTTATTTTCCTAATTTCTCGATTAATTGTTCTAATATCATACTCAATTCTTTATCACTCCCCGAAAGCCGATGCCCATCATTAACCAGTGTCAGTTTGGCATTGTGTTGTTTTGCAAATTCAACACTGTTTTGATAAGGGACTATATCATCATGCCAACCGTGGATGACTTGCAGGTTTTTGCAGGGTGTAGTCGGATTTTGGACTTTGTAACCAGGGAGATTGAAAGCCGGAGCCAGTAGCATGAGTCCGTCAACTTCGATTTGATTGGATGCCACTGTAGAAACATAACCCCCCATACTGGAGCCGACCAGAATTATTTTTCCATCAAGTGCTTTCAGAAAATCAACCAGTCTTTGAACCCGATCATCGGGTGATGCCAAATCCTGATAGTCGATGGATTGAATTTCACAGTCGCAAATGGATTTGGCGTATTCTGCCATTTTTGTGATTTTACTTCCCCAAGGTCCGCTTTCTTTGCCGTGGCTGAAGACGATATAAAGTTTGGTCATGATTTCTACTCTAATGAGATTTGTTATTCACATTCTAACAGTTTTAGATTCACTTCGCCTAATTCTACGAGCTCTCCATCTTGTTCTTTTCCATAAATAAGTTCTTCAATATTTGGCAAGATGCTTAATTCAAGAAAGAATCCGGGAAAGATACAATTGGCTCCTGCGCTGTGTTCATACTGAGGTTTAAGCCATTTTAGATATTTCTCAGTGGCTTCTTCGCTGAGTTCGATAATAAGTTTTTGTTTCATGAATCTTTTAACCATTTTTCTTGAGTAAAAACAGGAATGCCCTTTATTTCACACATCCTGATTGTATGTCCCGTTCCTCCACCGGTTGGGTTGCTGATATCAGTAAAAAAGAAGCCAATATCAGCAGATTCAAACCCTAAGCGCGGGCATCCGGTTATTTTCAATCCATCAC
>JAGRJR010000210.1 GCA_020442635.1 Lysobacterales bacterium | reverse complement strand
CGAAGAGATGGAGGTTGAAAATACTCACGGTACGGGCAAACGGATTCCCGATCTGGTTTGTTTCGTTAATGGCTTGCCTTGGGTGGTGATTGAAGCGAAACGGCCAGATGGCCAAGGTAACAAAGGTCCCACCATAAAAGAAGGTATTTCACAAATGTTACGAAACCAGCGCAGTGACGAAATACCACAGTTGTTTTCATACAGTCAGTTGTTGTTATCAATTAATGGTGTTGAGGGGCGTTATGGTACCTGTGAAACCCCAATGAAATTTTGGTCAGCCTGGCGAGAGGAGGACATCAGTGATGAAGCAATGTTTCAGATCAAAAATCAGGCCATAGGAAAAAATAGAATTAGTCACCTGTTTAATCATAGAAAACGTGAAGAGCGCGCATGGTATGAGCAGCTATTAGCAGGTGGTGAATTAGCGGTTACCAAGCAAGATAAACTGATAATCAGCTTACTTAAACCCGATAGATTATTAGAAGTGGTTCGCTTGTATATCTTATTCGATCATAAAGTTGGCAAGGTGGTCGCCAGATATCAACAGGTTTTTGGGATCAAAAGATTAATTGAGCGAATAGCTGGTAAGGAAAATCAAAATGCAACACAAAGAAAAGGTGGGGTAATTTGGCACACCACTGGTTCTGGTAAGTCGCTGACAATGGTCTTGTTCAGTAGGGCTCTGATTCTTCATGAAGACCTCAAACATTGCAGATTGGTTGTTATTACCGATCGTGTAGACTTAGAGAATCAGCTGAGTACTACATTTAGAACCAGTGGTGAGCTAGCAACTAAAAAAGACATCAAAGATGCAAAAGCAACATCGGGTAGAAGACTTGCGGAGCAAATTGGTAAAGGCACTGAAAGAATTATTTTTTCATTGATTCAGAAGTTCAATTCAGCGACTAAGTTACCCGAGTGTCACAATGATAGTAAAGATATCATCGTATTAATTGACGAAGGTCATCGCAGTCAAGGTGGTGAGAATCATGAAAGGATGAGATTAGCATTACCCAATGCTGCCTTTGTGGCATTTACCGGCACGCCGTTATTGAAAGATGATAAAACCACCAATAAATTCGGTCCAATAGTTCATGCTTATACCATGCAGCGAGCGGTAGAGGACAAAACAGTTACACCGTTACTGTATGAAGAACGTATTCCAGACCTCGATGTTAATGAACGGGCTATCGACAGTTGGTTTGATCGGATTACTTTGGGATTAACCGAAGAACAACAAGCAGATTTAAAACGTAAATACAGCAACAAAGGGCAAGTCTATCAAGCTGATGATCGAATTAGATTGATAGCATTAGATATTGCCAACCATTTTATTAAATTCATTGATGAAGGTTTAAAAGGTCAATTGGCTTGTGACAGTAAAGCAGCTGCAGTTAAATATAAAAAGTATCTTGATGAGGCTGGTTTGTTTGAATCTGCAGTAGTTATGAGTACACCAGATTCGCGAGAAGGTAATACCAGTGTGGATGAAGCTGATAGTGATGATGTGGTGCTGTGGTGGAAAAATAATATCGGTACTCAAGACGAAAAGGACTACACAAAAGCGACAGTCAAAAGATTCGAACTAGATGACAAGTTGAAAATGTTAATTGTGGTGGATAAGTTATTAACTGGGTTCGATGAACCAAAAAATGCAGTTTTATACATAGATAAGCCCCTTAAGGAGCATAACTTGATACAAGCTATTGCTCGTGTAAATCGCCTGCACGAGAAAAAGCAATTTGGCTATCTGATTGATTACCGTGGTATCCTTAAGGAGCTCGATACCACCATAGAAAAATATCAAGATTTAGCCACTCGAACTCAGAATGGTTATGACATTGATGATTTGGACGGTTTGTATCAGCAGATGAGTACGGAATATAAACGCTTGCCTAAGTTATATAAAGATTTATGGGCAGTGTTTTCCTCGGTCAAAAATAAGAATGATACTGAACAACTACGTCAGATTTTGATTCCAAAAATGCGAGAGCGCAATGGTGAATTGGTTGATGTGAATATAAAAACCAGAGATGACTTTTATGATGCTCT
>JAGRJR010000020.1 GCA_020442635.1 Lysobacterales bacterium | reverse complement strand
CGTTGGGATAAAGACAATTTTTCTGGTTTTGACTACACCATCAGTACCACAGTTGGATGGGGGCATAAATTTCATGACAACGAAGAATCAAAACTGATTACAGAAGTTGGGTTGGGTTATAAAACCGAAGCTTATGATATAGACCGAACAGAAAATAATGGCATGATTTTGGCTGGAAAAATGGACTACATGCGTCAAATCACCGAAACCACTAAGTTTGAAGATGTTCTGGTTGTAGAAGCTGGAGAAGACAACACTTTTATTCAGAATGATTTAGGCTTTTCGTTCAAAGTCAGTGAAAAATTCGCAGTAAAATTGGCTCACCAGTACCGCCATAATACTGATGCACCAGCAGGTCGAAAATCAACCGATACTTTGGTCTCAGCCAATTTAGTTTATGATTTTTAAAGCGTAATTTCAGCGAATTAAAAAAAGCCCGAATTTCGGGCTCAGATTGCTGACAAAGTCCCCACATTTTAGTGGGGATTTTTTATAATGGTCTTATGCTAAAAGACCGCCCCCCAATTCAATCCAGTTATGAGTTTGTTAGTTTAGAAGACCTTGTACCGCAAGATCACTTAGTCAGAAAGATAGAACAAGCCATAGACTTCGGATTCATTCATGACCTTGTCGCTGATTTGTACTGTAAAGACAATGGTCGCCCTGCTTTTGATCCCACCAAGTTATTTAAACTACTTTTATTGGGTTACCTCTTTGGTATACGTTCAGAACGACAGTTAATCAAAGAAGTGCAAGTCAATAACGCCTATCGTTGGTTTGTTGGCTTTGGTTTGATGGACAAGATTCCAGATGCATCTACCTTGAGCCAAAATCGCCGTCGCAGATTCAATGAGTCCGATGTCTATCAACAGATATTTGATGAGATAGTGGTTCAAGCCATGAACAAAGGTTTGATTAAAGGCCATCACCTTTATACCGACTCCACCCACATCAAAGCCAATGCCAACAAAGGCAAATGGATCAAAGAAGATATACTCATCAACAGCAAAGACTACATCAACACATTAGAACAATCGGTAGAGGAGGATCGCAAAGCTCATGGAAAAAAGCCTTTAAAGCCAAAGACTCAAAAGGCTGAAACAAAAACCACCAAACAAAGCACCACCGACCAGGATGCAGGCTACATGGTACGAGATGGAAAACCCAAAGGCTTTTTCTATCTGGATCATCGCACTGTTGATGGTTATTGTAACTTCATCACAGACGTACATGTCACCGCAGGCAACGTCCATGACTCCATACCCTATCTTTCACGCCTGGACCGCCAAGTTAAAAGGTTCAATCTAAAGCCCACAGCCGTTGGCCTTGATGCAGGATACTTTACCGCCAGCATCTGCAAAGGCATAGAAGAACGTGGCTTATATGGAGTGATTAGTTACCGCAGACCAACTCATAAAAAAGGCTACTTCTACAAACGAGAATATACCTATCATAAAACAGGTGATTATTATGAATGTCCACAAGGGCAAGAACTGCATTACAGCACCACAGACCGCAATGGATATAAACACTACAGATCAAATCCCAAAGCATGTATAGACTGTCCTGTTAGGTCACAATGTACCCGAAGCGCCAACCACCAAAAAACCATTACCCGCCATGTGTGGGAAGAATCCAAAGAAAGGATCAATCAACATCGACTTAGCCCAGTTGGAAAGCAAATATACAAGCGCAGGAAAGAAACGGTAGAAAGGTCATTTGCTGATGCCAAAGAATTGCATCAATACCGGTATGCTCGATTCAGAGGACTGAACAAAGTCAAAGCGCAATGTCTGATGGTGGCCACTGCTCAAAACATCAAGAAAATGGCCTTAATGGCAGCCTGAGATGGTAAAACCATCATTGAGTAACATAAATCACCCATATCCACCCCGATAAGGTCACTCAGAATCAATCCATCGAAAATAGGTTGTTATCAACTAAAAATACAACTCGGAGTTGAAAAACCATTAGATAAAACTCAAAAAAACAAAACCCCGCAATAAATACGGGGTTTGTCATTAGTCTGAGCCCGAATTTCGGGCTTTTTTTTAAGCAGTCATCTGAATATAACACTGCGTGTGAGAACCAGATATTGAAATGATGTTTTCAATCCAATTTAATTTTAGCAAACTTCCTTTTACCCACTTGAAACACGTCGTGAGTGCCGGTAGGGAAGGTTTTTTTGGGGTCTTCCACTTTTTCACCATTGATTTTAACTGCGCCTTGTTTAACCATGCGGATGGCGTCAGCGGTGCTTGGGCACAAGCCGGCGTTTTTCAAAATATGAGCAATGCCCATTTCACCGTCTTCAGTGGCTAAAGTTAGCTCGAGAATGTCATCAGGAATGGCACCTTTTTGGAATTGAGCTTTAAATGCATTGAGGGCATTTTGTGCAGCCTGGGTGTCGTGGAATCGTTCAATCAACTCCATAGCCAAATCAAATTTTACATCACGTGGGTTTTTGCCGTTTTCAACGTCGGTTTTGTATTGCTGAATTTCATCATTGGATTTGAAACTCAATAAATCAAAATAGCGCCACATCAATTCATCAGAAATTGACATGACTTTACCGAACATATCTGTAGGCTCGTCATCAATCCCAATGTAATTATCCAATGACTTAGACATTTTGTTGACTCCATCCAAGCCTTCTAGCAAAGGCATGGTGATTACGATTTGCGGGTCTTGTCCAACTTGTGCCTGTAAATGACGTCCCACCAAGAGATTAAACTTCTGATCGGTGCCGCCCAATTCAACATCACATTTTAACGCCACCGAATCATAGCCTTGCACCAGAGGATACATGAATTCATGAATAGCTATAGATTGGCCAGATTTGTATCTTTTATTAAAATCATCACGTTCCAACATACGTGCTACATTGTATTTGGCAGACAGTTGAATCATGTCAGCAGCTGTCATGTCCTTGAACCAATTAGAGTTGAATTCAATGATGGTTTTATCTCTGTCGAGAATTTTGTAAATTTGCTCTTGATAGGTTTTGGCATTTTCCAGCACCTCTTCACGTGTCAAGGCTTTACGGGTGACACTTTTACCGGTTGGATCACCAATCATGCCGGTAAAATCACCAATCAGGAAGATAACATCGTGCCCCAGGTCTTGAAACTGTTTCATTTTATTGATCAAAACAGTGTGTCCGACATGTATGTCAGGTGCAGTCGGATCAAAACCAGCTTTGATTCTCAGCTTCTTGCCTTTCTTTAATTTGGCTTCCAGTTCTTCCAGTTTTATGACCTCATCTGTACCTCGACAGATTAAATCCAACGCATCTTGTACTGACATGTTTGTGTGTTTCGTTAAAAAGGGGTTAATTCTACAGAAATATACTGATTTTTAGAACCTCAAATGAACCAATGAATAAAAAAATCATCTATAATTTACACCGTTGTGAGTAACCTTTGGATTCTGACTTATCAAAGCACAAGCCGTTCGTAAACATAAGCCAGGTAAAAACCTGTCTGTTAATATCCCTCAAATCATTAAAAAGGTTGGCACTTTAACCACCGCAAAAAAAATTGCTGTTGTGGCGATAGTTCTTTTTGTGTTGTATGCCATCAGTGATATGGTGTCAGTTGATGCAGATGCTCATGTTCAGGCTACAGATTTTCAACAACACCAATTAATTGATATTCCTTCAAGACCTTTGTTGAGTTTTTCCGAGTCCGGTTTAGTTGGGTCAGAACAACTGGTGGAAAAAGTAATCACTGTACAAAAAGGTCAGACCTTATCCGGGATATTTACTGACTTAGGATTGTCACAGGCTTTATTGCTTAAAATTGCCCATTTTAATGAAGACAGCAAAAAACTGGTGAAAGTCATGCCAGGTAATACATTGCATTTTACCTTTACCGCCGACGGTGAGTTAACAAAACTTAAATACCAGTCATCAC
Source organism: Lysobacterales bacterium (assembly GCA_020442635.1). Lineage (GTDB taxonomy): Bacteria > Pseudomonadota > Gammaproteobacteria > Xanthomonadales > Marinicellaceae > Marinicella. The sequence continues at coordinate 39,117 of JAGRJR010000020.1, read as the reverse complement.
AATTTGAAGAGTTGATTGTTCATAACGACATGAATCAGTTATCGACCGAGTTGATTACCTATGACAAGCAAATCCGATTAGTGACAGCAGAGGGTGTTATCAGTAATTCACTTTTTGGTGCGGGTAAAGCAGCTGGTTTAACTGATTCAATGGTGATGCAGTTGGCTAATATTTTCAGTTGGGATATTGATTTTGTTCTTGAAATCAGATCAGGGGATTCCTTCAGTTTGATTTATGAACAAGTTTATAAGGATGGTGAATACCTGACTGAAGGCAAAATTCTGGCGGCCAGTTTTACCAACCAAGGTACCACCTATGATGCTGTTTATTATGTAGGAAGTGACGGTGACGGCAGTTACTACGCACCAGATGGGCGTGCCATGAAAAAAGCATTCCTTAGAGCGCCTTTGAATTTCTCTTATATCAGTTCAAACTTTAATCCTAGCCGCAAACACCCAATTACCAACAAAGTGAAAGCTCACAGAGGCATTGATTATCGGGCACCCACCGGTACACCTGTTTATGCAGCGGGTTCTGGAACAGTGACTCATTCTGCTTATAATAAATACAACGGTAATTACGTATTCATCAAACACCCAAGTGGCATAGTCACTAAATACCTGCACTTTTCCAAAAGGGCCGTAAAAAAAGGTACGCGTGTGAAGCAGGGGCAGACCATCGGATATGTAGGTTCAACGGGCCTATCTACTGCACCACATTTACACTATGAATTTATCTATAATGGCGTGCACCGGAATCCAAGAACTGTCACATTACCCAAATCTGAGCCATTGCCAGATTCAGAAATGGCAGAATTCAATGCTTATGCATCACCACTTCTGACTGAGTTAAAGGCCATTAAAGAAACCTTGGTGGCAGCCAACTGATGTATTTTATAGGTGTCATGTCTGGCACATCTTGTGACGGGATTGATGTGGCATTGGTGGATTTCAACCAGGGTATGCAAACGTTGGCAACATTGTTTGTAAAGTATCCAGAGGATTTGCGTGTTCAATTGCTACATGTCATTGGTAAGGAGTCTTTGAATATAGGGCAGCTCAGTGAACTGGATGCAAGATTGGGGCAGTTATATGTTAAAGCAGTTAATCAATTGTTAGAACAAAAAAGCCTCACCAAAGCTGATATCAAGGCCATTGGACTTCATGGTCAAACTGTTTATCATGATCCAGATGGCGTGTTTGCAAATACGTTACAGATTGGATCAGCAGCTATTGTTGCCCAACAAACCGGCATCACCACAGTAGCCAATTTTAGGCAGATGGATGTTGCTGCAGGTGGACAAGGAGCCCCTTTGGCTCCGGTTTTTCACCAACAAGTTTTTTCAAAATTGAACACACCTTTGGTGGTTTTGAATTTGGGTGGTATTGCTAATATTTCGGTGATAGATGGTGATAAAGTCATTGGTTTTGATACGGGTCCTGCCAATTGTCTGATGGATGAGTGGATCCATAAACAGAAAGGACTCGAATATGATGAAAATGGCGCTTGGGCAAAACAGGGAGCAGTTATCCCCAATTTACTTGCTACTATGATGTCAGAACCTTTCTTCAGTCAGCCGTTTCCCAAAAGTACGGGTAGGGAGCTCTTTAATCTGGAGTGGGTATTTAAGCATCAAGAGGTGGAGCAAGCAGTTGCGGTAGATGTTCAAAGAACCCTGCTACAAGTCAGTATAGAATCTATAAAAAAAGCCATTTATCAAGTCTCTTCAGAAAAATCAGCTATCATTGTCTGTGGTGGTGGGGCTTATAATCAATTTTTTATGGAACAATTGAAGAAAGAGTTGGATGTATCAGTTGAAGCCAGTGATTCATATGGTGTCCAAGCCAATTATGTGGAGGCCGTATTGATGGCATGGTTGGCCTTTCAGCACAGTCTGGGAAAGCGAATGGACTTGTCTTTAATTACCGGTTGTGATAAGCCACATCTTTATGGCGTTTCTTTTACTGCTTGAACTCCAAAACTACTGCTGTTATGTTGTCAGAGCCACCATTTTCCAGTGCTTTGATTAATAGTTGATCACATATTTCTTTGGGTTCAAGTGGCTTTCTCATGATTCTCTCAATGGTGGGGTCATCAACTTCTTCAGTCAAGCCGTCAGAACAAATCAGAAACTTGTCGTTAGCCTTAATCTTTCCTTTGTTTTCTGAAACAGATATTTCACTGTTGTCGGTGACTCCTAATGCTTGTGTAACCACATTTCGATGAGGATGTGAACGTGCTTGTTCGGCTGTAATCAAATCCTGATCAACTAATTCCTGTACGTATGAATGATCTGAGCTGAGAGATTTTAAATTGTCATCACGCAAACAGTAAATCCTTGAATCACCCACCCAGGCACATTCAAAATCTTTATTGTGAACCCGCATTAGTACGATGGTAGTACCCATAGGCAAATCACCAGGTTTTTCCAACGAACTGCTGATGATTTCTTGATTGGCCTCTAAAATGGCTTGCTTAACTGATGTACCGCTTTTGACCGCTTTAAGGATGTGATCCCTGGCTAAAGCACTTGCAATTTCACCATGGTCGTGTCCACCCATGCCGTCCGCCACCAGAAACAAACCAGTTTGCAAATCAATACCATAGGTGTCCTCATTGTGGTCCCTTTTGATGCCGGAATGCGATGTATGTCCTATAACTATGTTCATTACAGATTTAGAATATTTCTGGTTTCCCCCGATTATAACACTTGGCCTTTGGTAACAGATTGTAGCATTTTGTTAACTGTGTACAAATAAAATTATTTTTGTGAACTGTTTCACAAATAAGTTCTGTCGTATTTCATGATGTTTTCCTTTTGCATTTTCCAAGTCATCAATTGCTTGAATGTCATGATGTTATTGACGTAAATGACGGCCGTCTGACCATCGGCAACCCCATATTTTAATTCATGGGCAATGGTGGGGTTATTAAGTTGTTCAAGATAAGGTTCTACATCAAGCCATATATCAGGATTTTTACCAGCTCTTTGTGCCAATATTCTGGCATCTTCCAAATGTCCATAACCGACATTATACGCTGCAAGTGCAAATAATGTTCGATCAGGTTCGTCTATCCGATCTGGCATTTTCGCTTTCATTTTACGGTAGTATTTAATTCCACCAATTAAACTTTCTACCGCATCTGTTCTGTCACTGACATTCATTTCTTCTGCCGTTGATTCTGTTAGCATCATCAATCCCTTAACTCCAGTTATTGATATGGCATCCGTATTCCAATGAGATTCCTGATAACTGATGGCTGCCAACAAAGCTGGGTCAAAGTCTAAATTTTTTGCGACAGTCAATACATAATGTTTCACTTCTGGCCAACGGGTTTGTAATTTATCAAAGAAGGTCACTGTGTCTGCTTCGTTTATTTGTGGTAAATGTTCCAGAATTTCAGCTTTATAAGCTTTAATTTGTCCCGTCTCTATGGTGAACTTAATGAATTGGTTGAGCTCTGCTAACAGGTTCTGGGTGCGATTTTTACCTACCATAAAAGCGATTTCTTCTTTAGGAGATAGTTGCATGGGTTGATAAATGCCTGGAATGAAATTCTTGTATATGTTTGCAATTTCGGTATCCGCAAAAGTAAAGTCAATCTCTTTTTTTGTGACCTTCCTGAACAACTCAAACAAGGACTCGTTGGTGCTTTCAACGAATTCCGGTGAAAAATCAGACAGATCCTGTAACAATTCTTCATAGCTGCTGTTGCTGATAAGGGTTCCTTTTAATGATTCAAAATTTTTTAGTTCATCAAGATTACGATAGTCAAAGTGGGTAATGAGGTCAATGGCTGTTTGGCTGATGGGAATAGAAAACGCAAAACTTCGAGTTCTGGCCTTTGTTATTGACAAGTGTCCGCCGGCAATGTCAATTTTACCCAGATTCAAATCACTTAATAACTCGCCGTTGTTTTGATAAACGATGGTTTCAAGGTTGAGGTTATGTACTTTGGCAAAATCATGTAACAGTTTGTATTCATATCCAACGACTTCCTTTTCAACTTTGAAATATGACAATAATGACGTTCTGGTACCGTATTTTATGGTGCCTTTTAGACTGATGAAATCCCAGCGATCATAAAAGGTAAACGGACTGAGTAAAAACACCGAAAGCAATAGGATGGCTGTCTTTTTGTTTCGCAGTTTATGCATTAAATCACTTGCGCTGAGAAGATAAACGGATGTTTTGTTGTTTGCTAACAGACATAAAGGCGTTATGGTTTTCTATTATATTCAACTACATTATAATGTTAATTTTTAAAAATTTGGAAATTCATCTTTATGGGTGTATCTGGTTTGTTATTAAGATTGGTGTTTGCATTTATTTTGGTTGCCATCACATATAACCCAACAGGCTACTCTTTGTTACACTGGGTTTGGCCTTTGGGAGGAGAACAACTGCCATTGAAAATACTGTGTTGCATTTTGGTATTTGGTGGTTATTTGTTTTATGTAACTGCCACGATTAAGTCTCTGGGTGTTTTGGGAATTGTTGTTGTGTTTGCTGTTTGTGGTACTTTGGCATGGTTATTTGTTGATCAAGGATGGTTAAACTTACAAAGTTCAACAGTTCTTTCCTGGGTGCTGATAATAATAATTTCAATCGTTTTGGGACTGGGTATCTCCTGGTCACATATCAAGAAAAGAATCACGGGTCAATTTGATACCGATGATGTAGGAGAATAGATAATGAGCTTGGTCAGTACGCCCATGTCAGTGGGGGAATTGTTGGATAAAATCACCATTTTGGAAATTAAAGCTGAAAAAATAAAAGATGTTGATAAGTTGAAAAACATCAATCATGAGTTGAAGTTGCTGAATGAAACCTGGATGGAAACCGGGCTTAGTAATGAGCAAACAGAGTCGCTAAAAGATGATCTTAAAACAGTGAATCTCAGATTGTGGCGTATTGAGGATGACATTCGTATCAAGGAGAAAAACCGTGAGTTTGATGATGAATTTATTAGGTTAGCACGCAGTGTCTACTATGAAAATGATGATCGGGCAAAAATCAAAAAAGCCATCAACCTAGTGACAGGATCTGAATTGGTTGAAGAAAAATCTTATGAATCCTATGAGTAGGGGACTTGAAATAAGACGGCTTGAAATTCAATATTACAGCAAGATATAATCAATCATGCAATGTAGTTGGATAGCAGGACTGTAATGGATACCCAAAGTAAGCCAAGAGAAGAAAAAGAAATCATCGTCATGGGGCTAAGTTTGACTTATGCGGTGTGTGTGGGCATTTTTGCAGTCATACGTTATTACAAAGCTGAATACCCTGTTGCTATGATGGACACCGTGTTGGCTTTGTTCGGGGTTTATGTATTTGCCTTAGTCTGGAGGACGAGATCAACGCATTTACCATCTATGGCAATTTCTTTTATTTCAGTTTTTGGAACCATTGCCACCATTTCACTGAAAGGACCGGAACAAATTTATTGGGCGTACCCTTCGGTGGCATTGGTGTTTTATTTGCTGCCAACGCGACAAGCGGTTATTTTATGGACGGTTTCCGCTGTATTCATTTTATATCAGTTAATAGACTTGTCAGCTCTTAAACTGGTGACCATTGTCATGACTTTGTTCATCACCAGTTTCTTTTGTCATCTGTTTTCATCAACCATGACTGAACAGCATGAAAGATTGCGAAAGATTGCGAATCAGGATGTTTTGACACAGGTAAAAAACAGACGGGCTTTTAATCAGGATACTTCTTTTCTTGAGGATTTTCATGGGATTGTTTCTGCTATTTTATTTGATTTAGATAACTTCAAACAGGTCAATGATTTTTATGGTCATGCAAAGGGTGATAAAGTGCTTAAGACTGCTTCAGTTTTTGTCAATAAAGTCATTGAAAATAAAGGAGTACTGTACCGAATTGGTGGTGATGAGTTTGCGGTTTTATGTGAAGGTCAGGATTTTAATCATGCCTATCAATTGGCCAAAGAAATTTATCAGTCGGTTTCTGAAAGTGATATCAACCAACAACATAACATCACGTTGTCGCTGGCAGTAGCTCAAAAGGAACACAATGAATCAGTTAAGGAATGGTTGGGCCGCTTGGACAGTGCTCTGTACAAAGCTAAAAAATCTGGGCGCAATCAAATTGTCAAATCTGTGCGATATTAAACATTCAACAGAGCGTTACAAACCACAAACCGGTGGGTGAAAAAAACGATGCAAGAAATCCTTAAAGCCATTCTTACTTTTTTTGAAAGTAAGCCGTTAATATGGCTTTAGATTCTTTATAATCAGTTAAATGCAAAAAAGCGGTATTCAATTATTTTTCAGCCACTCAGTCGAACGTTTGGTAAAGGTTTTGGCCGAACATTTACGCCAACAGCAATCGGAACAATCCCTATTCATTTCACCAAAAGTATTGGTACCTAACGCCAATATGCAGCGTTTTTTGCAATTAAATTTGGCTCAGGAAAATGGTGTATGTGCTCACATCGATTTTCCTTTTTTAGAAACAGGCTTGTTTCAACTGGTTAATGCATCAGGTAGGTTTAATCAGCAACATTTAAACGGACAACATTTATCATGGTTGATTTTGACTGCGCTCAGGAGCGAAGAAATTAAAACCAGTGAAGTTTTCCGACCAATTCATACTTATCTTTCTGAATTGGATTCAAAGGAATTACGTTCGGTTAAACAATGGCAACTCAGCCAAAAATTAGCAATGTTGTTATTAGATTATGAATCACAAAGACCTGAAATGATTAATGCTTGGCTACAAGGACGGCAGTTTTTTCAAAACAGTGAGGACAAACATCTGGTACAACTGGAGGCCATGCAAAAACAATTGTATGGTCATTTGGTCGAAGCCGGTAGTCAGCAAAATCTCTCAACGCTATTTCAGCTGAGTCACAGGCTCAGAACAGCTAAGGTGCCGATGGATCATCAAGAAATACATTTGTTTACTCCGTCGCGCCTTTCACAATTGCATCGCCAATTGATTTTACAGCTGGCTCCTTATATGCAAATCAATATATATCAATTGAATGTGTGCATGGAGTATTGGGAAGATTTGCAAACCGCACAAGAATTACGTTGGCAGCAAAGCCATTTACAAAAAATACAATCACTAAAAATTAAATATCGAAATACAGTTGGTGAATGGTTAGAGCATAAACCTTCAAATGGGGAGGTGTTTGCTGAACTGGAAATCGATCCAGAAGAAAATTCTTTGTTAAAATTCTGGGGAAAACCCGGACGTGAGGCGCTTAAGTTATTCAGTGATATTGAAAATGATGCCATACATTTTTCAATCAATTACAATGACTATTGGTTGCTTTCCGAGGATGTCCCTGAGGATTCTTTGCTGCATGAATTGCAAAAAAATGTATTGTATCGCTCCCCCAATCTACAAAAAATCAACCAGCTGACTGCTTTAAAGTCTTTGCAAATGGCAGCAGCTCCATCCATTTATCGTGAAGTAGAAGCTGTTTATAACAGTATTTTGTGGAATTTACAGCAGGATGAAAAACTGCGACAAAATGACATCGCAGTCCTTGTTACAGACATGAATACATACCGCTTTGTGATTGAGCAAGTGTTTGAAACATTGAACCATCAGCTTCAAACTAATCTGAGTTACGCCATCGTGGATAGTTCGGCAGCCATTGAAAGTCGCTATGCCGAAGCGATACAGCTGTTATTCACTGTATTGGAGGATGATTTCATCAGGTCATCAGTGTTCAAGTGGTTGGATAACCCATGTGTTAAAGCAGCTAATCAATTTGATGACAAGGATTGGCAGGATTGGTTAATGGCTGTTAATTACTTGGGGATTTATTGTGGGTTTGATCATTTATACCCACGTTCTGAGGACAGTGTTCAAGGCGTAGATTATGGCAAACTGTTCACCTGGCAACAAGGCTTGCATAGGCTGCATCAATCTTTAGCTATATTAGATGATGATGCAGAAAATTTGGCTTTCCTTAATGCTGAGAAAATAGGGCAGTTGAGTGTATTGTTGGAAACCCTTTATCAAGTTAAGCAATCATGGCGAGAAGCCAAAACCGCAGCTCAATGGGAAGTACAGCTGAATCGAACTCTGGATTTATTGCTGGCCATTCCATTTGATGAGCCTCGTGAGCATTATGTACAAATGGCTTTGCAACAATCTTTGATCAAGTTGGCCGGAACCCAACCTGATTTAGAACTTGAGTTGGAGGACATTAAACAATTTATTCATCTGGAACTTAAACACATTCCGGCCAGTAAAGGCAGTTATTTGACCGGTGGCGTGGTTTGTGCTGCACTACAGCCTATGCGTCCTATACCGTTTAGTATCATTTATGTTTTGGGAATGGATGAAAAGACTTTTCCTGGTCAATTGCACAAGGAAACACTGGATTTGACTCACCGCTCCAGACGTATTGGTGACATCAATTCGGTTGAAAATAAAAATTACCTGTTTCTTGAAACCATGATGTGTGCCCGGAAAAAATTGTATTTGTCCTTTGTGGCATTGGATTTACAAAATGATGAGGTTATTGAGCCTTCTCCGGTACTACTCACATTACAAGCTGCCTGTAATGATTTGATCGATTTTTCAATACTGCCCCATAATTCATTTCCAGTGGTTGATATTCCACTGAACGCTTGCGATGGTTTTGAATTGCAGCAAACAGTGAGTCAATACAGTGATTGGCTGGTTAATTATTCCTATACAGATTTATTGCGCCATTATGAGCGACTCAATACTGGAAACTGGCCACAAGCTGGTAATATAAATCAACAGTTACAACTCGATTTGTTTCGACAAACTAATTGTGAAACAAAAACACTTGATAGCCAAAACTCAATAACAGAAACAAATCAGGAGATTATTCATGTTGATGCCAGTGAGTTGGCCGATTTTTTAATTAACCCACAAGTGGCTGTGTTGAAAAAACAAGGCCTAGTCAGCAAACATCCTGAGGACTTGTCAATGGTTGAAGTTGAGCCACAGGATATTTCAGGCTTATTGAAACATCATATTTTTACGGCGGCGATAGAATCGTGGCTGCAGAATCCACAAACCGAGGATTTCAGTCAAGTTTTACAAAAACAGTACCAACAGCAGTTGGTTAAATCCAAAGCCCCAGTTGATTTATTTGCCAGCTTGGAAGATTTTGTTGACGTACCGCAAATGCTCGTTGATAAACTCAAACCGCACTTGACCAACAATGTATTATTGGGCGATGTCAGGTTGGGAAATACCAAGTCACAGCAGGCACCTGCCATTTCAGTTCAAGGGATTACATTAAAACTTGAAACGGGGCAACAAGTGCTGGTTAGTGGTTTGGCTGAAGGTATTTATGTACAGGATTCAGTATTTGACAGTCAGATCGTTATCAGCAGCAGTGTTTCTGATGATGCTGGCTGGAATAAGAAATTGGCCAAGCCTTTTATCAACTGGTGTTTATGGCAACTATCCAATGAAATTCAGGTTAATGAACCTTTTAAAGTTCATTTGGTATTTCCGAAAAAAATACACACCATTGAATTAAAACCTTGGATAACCGGCACTACTGGTTTTTCCACCCGCTCAACCATCAGTCATTATTTGCACATGTTGGTAAGTGATTACCTTTATGAACAATCTGTTTACTTACCTTTTGAACTTTTGGACAAGTTGGATATCAGTCGCAAGGAAGAAATTGAACCACTTATCAACCTGTTTAAGACAAACTCAAGCAAATCTGTAAATTTTTTGGCTTATGCCCCAGAAAATCTGGATGCAGCAGATTTGCAGGATATTGAAAATAAATACTTGAGCAAGGCAGAGTGGAGCCGCTATGAAGAAATCCTTAAATTGATGCCGTTCAGATTCAGTAGTCATCCAATTGATGACTATCGCAGGTATTTATTACCTCTTTACGCCATGTATCAGGGACAATTTGATGATTCAACTGGAAATCGTTCATGAATAAAAAGGCACCAGTGAAAACACTTGAGAAAGCCTGCGATGTTTCATTCAAACACCATGCTGTGATTGAGGCATCTGCTGGTACAGGGAAAACCTACACCCTAATCGAACTGGTGATGCGTCTGTTAAAAGAGCAACGAATCCCCCTGGAACAAATTTTGTTGATGACATTCACAGAGCAGGCGACCAGAGAACTCAAAGCACGCATCCGCAGTCGCATTCAGGAAGAATTATCACGCTGTCAATATGATAAGGCATTGTCGAACCATTTGGCAGAATGTTTGTTGAATATCAATCAGGCTGCAGTTTTCACGATTCATGGTTTTTGCCAAGGGGCTTTAAAAGAGTTTGCTTTTGAGCAGGGTGCTGCTTTTGACTCTGAACTGGTTAATGACCATGAGTTACTCAAGCGGTTATTACAACAGTTAAAAAGGCAATGGCCAGCGAATCCCATCTTATTGGAAAAATTAAAACACTTCATGGCAGAGGAGAAAATTCAAAGGCTGGATTCATTGTTACTGGACTTGGCAAAACAATTTAATCCCGAGTTTGATGTGCTGTATCCGCAAGCAGATCAATTGGATAAACAACAATTGTTTGATTTGTTGGAAAAATGTGATTTATCAGGAATCATCAAACTGGATGAAGAGTTCAGCTCTTTACAAGGTTTGTATTCAACTGCTTATAAAAATTTGTGGCAGGGTGTTATTAAGCCTTTTTTACAGCAATTGAGCCATTTGAAAACTTTTGGGAATTTTTCACAAATCAATCATTTGTTCCAGAAGACATTTGCGAAAAAAAGCGATGTTTTTCAAGTGTTTTTTTCAAGACAGAAAAAAATTGTATATCTGGAAGGTATAGCCAACAGCAAAGCAACAGAAAACCGCCAGTTAGCGCCGCAGTTGTTTAAGTTGGTTGACCGATTAAACGATTTATGGGCTTTTTTAAGACTGTATTCACTAGGTAAAAAATACCTGGCTGTTCCAGGTCTGTTAGCACAATTGAGTGAACAGTGCCAACAAGTCAAAATCAACCACAGTTTAATTAGCTACGATGACATGATCAGCCGCTTGTGGTTGCATTTGAAAGCAGAAAAAAAGCAACAACCAAGGCAGCAGTTACTGACCCAATCGCTGCGTAATAAATACCGGGTGGCCATGGTTGACGAATTTCAGGACACCGATCGCAAACAATGGGAGATTTTCAAGCAACTGTTTCTAGATTCACCAGAGTCGCAGCATCAATTGTTGGTTATTGGAGATCCCAAACAGGCCATTTATGGTTTTCGGGGTGCCGATATACACATTTATCGACAGGCCACAGCCAGTATTGTGCAAGACTATCAAGGCAAGGCCTATCGACTCAAAGTTAATTATCGGACAGCAGATTCACTGGTACAGATGCTGAATAAATTTTTTGTTGGTGATGAAAAATCGTCTGGTTGGTTTGTAGCGGATGCCGTGACCGTTGATTCTGCAGAACAACATATCAACCCTGATGATTGTCCAAAAATTACGGCCAACCCTCATCAACTGAGCCCAATCAATAGGCTGTTAACGACATTGGCATCCTCAGATGAGATGCGGTTCGATTTAGCCAGACAAATGGCATTAACCATTAAACATCAATTAGTCAACCAATTAAAGTTTAGGTTGAAAGGAGAAGAAAGGACTTTACAGCCATCAGACATTTGTATTTTGGTCAGAAGTAATGAAGAAGCCAATACCGTGGAAGAGGCGCTGCGGCAAGAGGCTGTGCCTTTTACTATACACAAGAAAAGAAATTTATATCAGTCTGAAGAGGCTTTGCATTTTCAGGTGCTCTTGACAGCTCTTGCCAGACCGCATGAGCGTGGTCGGGTTAATAATGCATTATTGACCTTGTTTTTTGGGTTGAAACCAGCGCAGTTAAAGGACTTTGCCGATGAAAAGTTACCTGAAATCAATACCTTGTGGTTGAAAGTAAAGGAGGCTGTGGCAGATAAAAACTGGATTTTGGTTTTTGCTTTGTTACTTCATGATAGTGGTGCATTGTTCAGGTTGCGCAAAAGCAGTCGGCGTTTAGCCAATGTCAAACAACTTAAACAACAATTATTGGAAACCGCTTTGCGAGGTAATCTTGAGGCCAATACTTTACTGAAAGAATTTCAACAATGGCGCAATCATAATTCCAGTGACCAGGACATTCACGATAAAGACACGGAACAACAGGCCGTCAGGATCATGACCATGCATATCAGCAAAGGTCTGGAATTCCCGGTTGTTTTTTTGTTTGGAGGCTTTAGTTATAAAGACAGCAATAAATTCTATAAATTTTATGATGAGGAACGTCAATGTCATGTTTTTGATTTAACCAAAACATACAAAAATGCCTTTCAGGCTCAGGAAATTGAAGAAGCTTTACAACTTTATTATGTAGCCATGACCCGAGCTATTTTTATGTTGTTTTTACCTGAAATTGATCAGTCTTTAAAAGCAGTTCCAAGACCTGGGCTATATGTACAAACGGTGATGAAAAGGATGCAGCAAATGGACTTGCCACAAATCAGTTTAACTATAGAAAGTGCTCATGCTGTAATTTCAAAGGCGAAAAAGTCGAAAGGGCTTCCTGAACCATTGATAGCACCCATAGACTTGTCCCCAAGACGCAGGATGTTGCATTCATTTAGTTCACTGAGCCAGTACAAAAATAATCCACAGCAAGACAATGTGGGAGATGATATCACCCGAAAACTGACTTCCGAATTGATTGAAGCAGATGTTCAAGCAAATCAAATGAATAGCAACTTAATGAACATGACCATTCCTGGCGGTGTAAAAACAGGTTTGGTTTTGCATGGTATATTTGAACATATAGATTTTGCCCGAGTTTTGACTTTGGATAGAGTTGAGCAAGTTTATAGTGATAAGGCCTTGATGCGGGTTGTTGAGCAACAAATGCAACAATTCAAACTGGATAACAAGGATCTATTGGATGAAACCGGGCAGGTTTATTTGGATTACCGTCGTCAATTGGCTCAATGGGTATGGCACACCCTGAAAAAACCTTTGGATGCCTTGAATGGTCACTGCCTTGCTGAAATTGAGTACAATCAACGATGTCATGAGTTATCTTTTTTCTGGAACCAAGGCCAAGTCAATCTGACTGGCTTTATTGACCTGTTGTTCGCTTTGCCTGACGTGACCGGGCGAATCAATTATTACATTCTGGATTGGAAAAGTAACCAAAGTCTTAATGGTTATACGCCAGAGGTTTTGGCTGAAGAAGTGATGAAAAAGCATCAATACAATTGGCAATATCAGCTTTATGCGTTGGCCATGAAAAGATGGTTTGATGGTCTGAATCTGAAAAATGCCCATTTAAAAGGCGCAATCTATCTGTTTTCACGTGGTGTGAATTGTTTAGAGCAAGATCAAAATGGTGTGTTTTTCGATGATTTTGATCGAAGTTCTTGGAATTTGCAGGAAATTGAACGCGATTTATTATTAATGAATCAAACACTGGATGGAACTGGTTCATGAAATTTCAAGTGAACTCACGTTTACTACAACAGCGATTTCCTTTTTCTGCATTGAATCACTGCTGGATAACTGAAAACTTATCTTTGGATTTAGGCCATTTGCAGTTGTTGCGTGACTGTTTTAAACAATGGCAATTGAGCGATGATACCTTGTTGGCTTTGTTGTTGTATTTGGTGCATCAAGTGAATCAAGGGTCTTTATGTGTCGAACTTAAGGAACCTGACTTTCTGCAATCGTTGCGCTTGATGGGTGTAGCCACGCCAATTGATAATCAACAAATCCGACAGTGGTCACAGTTGCTACTGAATGACAAAAGCATCCTTGTTTTTGAGAATGATGCTATTTTTTTTGAGCGTTATTGGCAGATGAAAAACATGTTGTCCAAGCGGCTGAGAGATTTGCTTAAGGCCTATGCCGGATCTGTTTTTACAGCGCAGCAAGTCGGCAGCATTGCCTTGGAAGTGATTGATGAACTGAGCTTTGATTCCATTGAAAATAAACAAATTCTGGCTGTGATAACAAGTCTTTTGCAACCATTTAGCATCATTTCTGGAGGGCCAGGTACCGGTAAAACTACCATCATGAGTGCTGTGCTGCGTGGTTTAATTAAGTTAGGATATAAAGCCAGTGACATCATTTTGGCTGCTCCTACTGGCAGGGCAGCCAATCGTATGACAGAATCATTGCATCAGGTGTTATCACAACATGTCAAAAAGCTCAGTATGGTTGATAAACAATTGCTTCTTATTTCTGCTTTGACCATTCATCGTTTATTGGGCTCGCACCCTTATAGAGGCGGTTATGACCATGGATTACACAACCCGTTATCATGTAAAGTGTTGGTCATCGACGAAGTGTCCATGGTTGATGTGATGTTGATGAACCAACTGTTACATGCCGTACCATCCAATTGTCGGGTGGTGTTTTTGGGTGATCAGTTCCAGTTGCCTTCTGTTGAGTCCGGTGCCGTTTTGGCTGATTTAATGCCACCATTAGGACTGGAAAATGATGTCAGTGAACTCATGTACAGCCAATTAATAACCGCACTGACTGGTTTTTCGGAAAAAGAAGAGATGATAAGTAAATTTTCGGTAGTGGCCAAACCGCAACTGCTGACAGATAAAGTAACCGTGCTTGATGTGTCAAAACGTTCCAAAGCACATATTGCAACCATCAGTGAGTTAATAAAATCAGGTGAAAGTGAAGCTGTTTTAGCTTCAGAATACTGGCGACCCTTTCATGCAGAGGCATTATCGAAGACAGGTGTTTTTTTCTTGCCGATGCCAAAAGAAAGCCAGAACTGGTTGTCATTTTGTCAAGGCTGGATTAAACACCATTATTTTGTTGCTTACCCGACTTTTAAAAGTCAGTTGATGGCATTGCAAGGTTTTGATGAAAGCCAATTGTCAGCATACCACAAGCAATTGGATGCTGTATTTGAGACCATTGGTAGCAATCGTATTTTGACTTTAACCAACCAATCAATTGTTGGTAGCGAGCTAATCAACCAAAAAGTGATTGAGATGATGCGCAGGCAATTAGGTGTACCAGGTCATTCTACTGAGTTCCATGGTTCGGTCATCATGGTGCAAAAAAATGATCATTCATTGGGCATTTACAATGGCGATATCGGTATTATTTTAAAAAATCAGGGTGGGCAGTTCAGGATGGTTTTACCAGCGAAAAGTGGTTATCAGTCACATTCGGTACATGTCGTCCCGGCTTTCAAATCAGCATATGCAATGACTGTACATAAAAGCCAAGGATCAGAATTTGCTCACGTGCTGATGCCTTTATTGCCAGATGGAAGACATCGCTTGATGACACGGGAAATTATCTATACCGGAATGACACGAGCCAAGGAGTCGGTGTTGATTTGTGGCGAACAAGCCGCTCTTAAAACTGCCATTAAACGTCAAACTAACAGACATACTGGCTTGCGCTTTTGGTACAATTAATCATTTCAACAAACGAGAATAGCATGCAAAAAGTCAGAGGTGTAGGTGGATTGTTCTTCAAATGTAAAAATCCTGAAAAATTAGCCACATGGTATAAAGATAATTTAGGTTTTGATTTAGATGGTGCAACTTACGGCATGTTTGATCCACACGCAGCCAAAGAACATGACCGCACTGTTTGGGGCACGTTCGCAGCAGATAGCGACTATTTTGCCCCATCTGAGCAAATGTTCATGTTTAATTTCATTGTTGATGATGTCGCCGCCATGATTGTTCAAGTGGTAAAAGCAGGGGCTACTCAGATAGGTGAAGTGGTGGAAGAATCTTATGGTGATTTTGGCTGGTTTGTAGATCCTGAAGGATTTAAGGTTGAAATTTGGTCGCCAAAATCTTTTGGATAAGTGATGAAATCAATACACGATATTAGAATCAGGTTTGTGGGCGCTGGGAATATGGCCGCCAGTTTGATAGGTGGTTTGCTTAACAAAGGCATGACTGGCAGCCAAATAACTGCAAGTGAACCTGATAAGAAACAACGTGACTATATAGAACAGCAATTTCAAATCATGACGTTTGATGACAATAACACGCATTTTGGTATGCCTGATATTGTCATCATTGCGGTCAAACCGCAAGTCATGAAAACTGTTTTAGTGGATGTGGCTGACAGTATTGTTAGAACCAATCCTCTGGTAATTTCAGTGGCTGCAGGAATTACCACTGCTCAAATCAGACATTGGTTAGGGGCAGATTTGCCTGTAGTCCGAACCATGCCGAATACGCCAGCATTGATTGGACAAGGTGCAATTGGCATGTTTGCCAACACTGAAGTCAGCCAACAACAAAGGTTGGTGACAGAACAAATCATGGATGCGGTTGGAACATCTATTTGGGTTCCCCAAGAAACGCAAATAGATGTCGTCACCGCTTTGTCTGGCAGCGGCCCCGCATACTTTTTTATGTTTATGGAATATCTGCAGCAAGCGGCCGAAAAGTTAGGCCTAGATGCCAAAGATGCCGCCTTGCTGTCGAAAAAAACAGCCATAGGTGCCGCATTACTGGCAGAACGCAGTCCTGAATCATTATCTACACTTAAACAGCGAGTAACTTCGCCAAATGGTACCACCGAAGCTGCTTTGCAAAGTTTTACACAGTCGAATATGGAGCAAATTGTGCAAGATGCGTTAAAAGCAGCACATGATCGATCAATAGCGCTGTCACGCGAGTTTAATTAGTCAGCCCTAAAAAAAACATCCTGAACTTTTTACGGTTGTTAACCATCATTTTTCCAAGATTTATTTAGTCAAGCCAGAACAATGAATAAGCTATTGTCAAATATAAGAAATGACTTCTGGGCTTCACATTCTCGACTGTAATATTGGCACAACTGTGTATTTTTCAGGGACAACTATTTAGAGAATGTGAAAAAAATTAAAAATGCATCTCTCTTGTCTGACAAATCGACCACTCAAATAAATAAAACTGACGTATAATGGTCTGTTGAGGTTAAAAAAACATCTACATATTTTATGCTAAAAACACCCATTAGTTTCAAAGGCCCTGCAGGGCAATTAGAACAAATGTTTGATGAAAACAGTGTGTTTGAAGCTTACAAATTACTGGAAAACTTCAGTTTCAAACATTGGCGTTACAATGAGGAGTCAAAGATGACTTACGCCACCCTTGAAGATAAAGCACAGAACAATAACAAGAGGCATTACTCAATAAATATGTCTTGGCCACCAAGCAAAGAGTTTACCTATAAGTGTGATTGTGCTTTAAATAAACTATGTAAGCATTTGATATTATTGGCAATATATAACAAGTCGACATTGGATATATTGCCGCCATTTACGCAACAAATCCGAGCACAGGGTCACATTAACGAAACATTTGTCAATTGGCTCAATCAGCAATCTCATGACCCTTTTCCACGAATGGCTCGGCATAGAGTGATATATGTACTCAGTGAAAACTCACAACAGCACATTATTTTGACTTTGTATAAAGCCTATTTGACTCAGGATAATCAGTACCAGGTAAAAGCTGACCTTGACAGCAGTGTGATTCAAAAAAAAAGCTTGCCAAAATTTGTGAGTTTGGCTGACCAAAAGGTTTTGCACAGTATGCACGGCTTTGGCATGGATCAAACACAAACTTTTGTAGTTGATAGTAAAAAACACAAGGATTTGATTTTGTCTATTGTCAAAACTGGAAGGTGCTTCTGGAGAGCGTGCTATCGACCTCCACTAAAATTAGCACAAATCAACCAATCAGTTGACCATCATTCTGCTCAGGATTGTTTGTTTTTAACCGAAAATCTGTACTTATTACTTGCCGAAAATAAAGTGCTTAATGTCAGGCCTGAATCACAACCCAATCAAGTGATAACGCTTTCAGAACAAAGCAGCATCGTGCCAAAGCTAAACCTAAAAACTCAATGGGTTGAGCTGGATTGGAAGCCTGGTTTTATTGAAAGCATCGATGTGGCTGAAATAAAATTCTTGGCAGGCGAGGTGATATTTAGTTTGGCTGATGTTTCAATGGGTGCTATCTCATTGCCACAAACCCTTGTTGAGCAACTGGCAGCTTGTTGTTATCAGTTGGAAAAACTCCCTTCGATATATGCCCAATATGAATCTCCAATCAGTGAACAATTTGATATCAATGACCGTTATATCCCCAAGACATTCACTTCAATTGCTCCTTTGTTGCTAGCGTTGCAAAGGTATGGCTGGCAAATTGACATTGCAGACAGTTATCGATTGAATAAACAGGTTTCTGGACAAGTCTATGTGCAAATAGATCAACAGAAGAACAGTGGTCAGACTGATTGGTTTGATGTTGAGGTTGGTGTCAAATTGCAAAATGAGTCGGTAAATTTACTACCATACTTGATTAAAGCCATAAAAACAGGTCAGTTTGACAGGGTAAAGCAGGATCTGTTAATCAGATTGGATGATGGTCGATTCATTGATATGCCCCAATCAAAAATTTTTCAAATCATTGATACTTTGAATGAGTTATATGATTCCAGGTTATTGAAAAATAAAGAGAAAATCATCATAAATCAACATCAGTTATTGCGTTTTGCTGAAATCAGTGAAGTTGCTCAAAATGGTGCTGATAATCAAGACATAGGCTGGCATGGGGACACAGACATTCAATCTGTCATTCAGCAGTTAAGACTCTACAAGGCATTACCGGAAATACCGACGCCCAAAGGTTTGCAAGCTATACTGAGGCCGTATCAAAAAACTGGCTTGTGCTGGTTAAACTTTTTGTATCAATACAATTTTCATGGTGTGCTGGCTGATGATATGGGTTTAGGGAAAACCTTACAAATTCTAGCTCATCTATTGTCCTTAAAAAACAAGCAGGCTCTTAAAGCCCCTGTGCTGATTGTTGCACCCACCAGTTTATTGGGTAACTGGTTGACTGAATGTCAGAAGTTTACACCGAAATTGAACGCCATGATATTGACTGGAGCAAAGCGTAAAGACGATTATCAAATCATACAATCTATTGATTTGGTCATTACCAGTTATGGTGTAATGGCCAGAGATTATGAAAAAATCACTCAAATTACTTGGCATACGCTGGTACTTGATGAAGCACAAGCCATCAAAAATCGCAAAACCCAAGTGGCCAAAATGGCCAAAAAGCTTAAAGCCAGTCATCGTTTGTGCCTGAGTGGAACACCCATGGAAAATCATTTGGGAGAAATTTGGTCATTGTTTGATTTTTTGATGCCTGGATTTATGGGAACTGAAAAAGTGTTCCAACAGTTATATCAATGGCCCATTGAAAAGCATCAAGATCAAATCAAACTGCAAGCATTACAACAAAGATTGGCACCTTTTATTCTTCGAAGAACCAAAGCTGAAGTGGCTAATGATTTGCCTGAAAAAAATGAAATTATTAAACTGATTGAGCTCACTGACCAGCAAGCCAATGTGTATGAAAGCATCCGCATCACCATGAGTGAAGAAATCCGCAAAGCCGTCAGCCATCAACAAAGCAACCAGATTTTAATTGGCAATGCTTTGTTGAGATTGCGTCAGGTGTGTTGTCATCCTGCTTTGTTGAAACTGGATTCGGTTAATGAAATCGCTGAATCAGCTAAACTGGACTGGTTAAGCATGGCTGTTCCAAATTTGGTAGAAGAGGGCAGAAGAATTTTAATATTTTCCAGCTTTACCAGTATGTTACAAATTATTGCTGATAAACTAGATGAGTTAAAAATATACCATTTAAAGCTGACTGGTGCCACTCAACCGCATGTACGAACTCGAAAAATTGCAGCCTTCCAGACTGGAGATGTTCCCGTGTTTCTGATCAGTCTAAAAGCTGGTGGTGCGGGCATCAATCTTACTGCAGCAGATACAGTTATTCACTTTGACCCCTGGTGGAATCCGGCGGCAGAGCAACAAGCAAGCGATCGTGCTCACAGGATTGGACAAGATAAACAGGTTTTTGTATACAAATTAATTACACGTGGTACCGTCGAAGAAAAAATTTATAAAATGCAGCAACAAAAGCAGCAACTGGCAGATCAGTTACTGGCACAGACCAGCCATATAGCTGAAATTCTCAGTGAACATCAATGGGAAAGTATGCTGGCTCCTTTAAATGTTGCAGATTAATGATACTTTATAGGTTACTTTTTGAATTTGGCTGGTGCTTTAATTTGGTAGCCTTGCTTGGCCAATAAACTCAGGTAACTGTCATCACCTAAAAGATTAAATATAGGTAAAACTGCAAATGTGGTTGAATGTGTTGCCAATGATTTTTGTGCTTCTGATAACCACAAATCCTTTAATGTTTCAGGAACGTTGACCAGTCCAATTTGTTCTGCAAACTCAGAGTTTAATAAAGCCAAGCCGCATGTTTCATTGTCTTGTGGAAAGGGCAATGATTCAATCGTTTCAATATCTCCATAAGACCAAGCAACGGCTCTTGTTTTCATGTGTTCCAAATCCTGTTCCAGTCTTTCCAGCTTTTTATCAAAACATGGCAGATCATTTAATGGTGTGTCTTTTAATTGTTTAATGGCGGCTTTGGGTTCTTTGGGACTGATTGACCAAGTAGGTTGATTGATGTTGACTCGATGTTTTTTGGCCATTTTTTTAACGGTATTCACCACCTTAGGGTTGTCATTCAAACCAGATTTTTTCAATGCCTTCTCGAACAAACGATGCGCTGCAACAATAGGTCGATATTTTTCTACCTGCCGATTGTTGCCCATGTATTTCTCTTTTAAGCCAAGCCACCTTTGATACATGTCAGAAGGTACTATGTCCTGAAGTTTCTGTTTCTCTGGGTTGTTTTTAATGCCAATGGCAGTTTTGGCCAACATCAGTTTTTGGAAAAATCCCATGTCAGCATCTAGTTTCAGAGTGGGAGGGAGTAACAGTGATTGTGACTTGCCAATAACATCATTGATGTGGTGAGAATCCCAATCCATCCGACTGGGAAGCGGAGAAATGGTCCCCAAAATCCACATCACATGATTCCCTTTGCTCACTTTCCATAAATCAGGGCCTGGAATCACTCCCTTGACCATCACTTTATCCAGTTCGATGATTTTGGGTTGCGTATTGGCGTACACAGAGCTGGTCAAGCACATGCTTAAAAACAGGGCAGTCATTAGCAGATTATTTAAACGCCACATAGCTGATTGCATCATTTAGCTGCTTCAATAATCAGAGGTCTGGATTCACCTGAAAGGGCAAACTTCCAATAGGCTTCTCGAAGGTTTTGATAAACCGGTCCCTGAGGCAGGGTTCTGTCTTCATAACGGGTACAGGGAATGATTTTGCCGTGATTACCCGTTGATATGATTTCGTCAGCATCTACCAGCTCATCTGGTTTAACTGTTTTTTCCACCACGTCATATCCCAGTTCCTTTAACAAACCGATGGAGCGTTGGCGAGTGATGCCATTGAGTAGCATGCCATTAGGGGCTGGCGTAAAAATCACACCATCTTTGACATACATTAAATTCTGCATGGTAAATTCCGCCACATTGCCATCAGCGTCAAGCATCACCGCATTGTCAAAGCCTTTTTGTTTGGCTTGGTGCAGCGCGAGATTCAACTGTGGATAGAGACAAGTGGCTTTGGCTCGGGTAGGTGCGGTGTTTGGGTGTGGCTTTTGCAACGAGGACAAGCAGGCACTGAATCCCTGTTTGGGGTCAGGCATGGGTACAGCTTGTATCACCAGGGCAAACTTGGTTGAATCAGGTAGGCTGGCACCCATGCCATCTTCAATCCAGTACATTGGCCTGATATATAGTGCTTTACTAGGTTCAAAATGACGGCAACCCACCTTTACCATGTTAACAATTTCATCTGCGGTCAAAAATGGTCGCATATTCAAGGTTTGTGCTGAAGCCACCACTCTGGCGCAATGGTGTTCAATATCAGGAGTAACACCTTCAAAATATCGAGCACCATCAAAAACGGTATTGCCCAACCAGGCTGCGTTGGTTGTGGTCATCATCAATGGAACAGACCCTTGTTGCCATTGACCTTTGAAGTAGGTCCAGGTTTCCAAAGTGTTCAAAGTGCTACCACTTCGCCTTTAAGAGCGACACCTGTTAAAATGTTCCCCGCACCACACTGGTAAACTTCATTGCTGACAAACTCTCTGTTTTTGTAATTGCTTTTGATATTAATCACGGCGTTAGCACCCAGAGATTTTGCCCTTTCTTGGAATGATTTTAGAGTACTGAGTAAAACCCAATCACAGGCTTTCTTATCATCTTTACCGACTGAATTGGTTTTTTTATTACTTTTAAAAACGCCATGACTTTGTTTGACTTTTTCATGGTCTTGTCCGGCCAGATAGTATTTGATGGATGGGTCCAGAATGCCTTCTTGGTAACCATATTCAACAGCGGCTGAAAATTGATAAGTCAGCAGGTCATTTCGAGCAATGGCAGAGTTTGAAAATGCCACCAAGCAAATCAGACCCATAATCATTTTTTTCATTGGTTATTATCCCTAAATTAGACTGTAAAGAATCTGTATAATACAACCTAAATCAGAATTTGAAAAGTTACCAATGAGTGACTTTAGGAAAAAAACAAGTCAGGATATGTATCAATTTTCAGTGGAAAAGTGGGCGTTTTGGGATCGTTTGGACACACTCGAAGCAAGTGAGAACATTTTTACCGGGCAGCCAGAATTGGCTGGTATCAATCCCATGGTGAAAAGAAGGATGCCGGTTATGGCAAAACAAATTCAACAAATCAATCAACAGATGTCTATCCCTGCTGTACCAACTGTTTATGCCAGTAAAAATGCAGAACTGAGTCGAACCATCGAGCTGATTCGCCAATATAGTGGCGATTTGTCCCCGGCCAGTTTCAGTATGTCAGTACATAACGCAATACCTGGATTATTGTCGGTTATCAATAAAGACAACAGCCCTTATACGGTTGTTGATAGCATGGATGGTGTTTTGGAAATGGCTATGGTCGAGGCATATACCTTGCTTCAAGATCATCCATGGATAAAGGTGATTTATTTTGAAGAACGCAATGCTGAAGTGTTACAGCCACTAATTGACCAAAAAGATATCCCCATGGTATTGATGTTGTTAATTAGCAAAGGTGATCAATTTTCACTGTCATCAAAACCAATCAGTGAGCAAGTTTATCAATCCAACACCAGCAACACGAAGTTATTCGACTTCCTTGCTGTACTTAAGGGCGAACAAACACAAACAGATAACAGTTACCAGCGAACTTGTTGGAGCCTAAGTCGAGCTTGAATGTTTTGAATTATAGTTGGCGAGTTATGGCCACAGGGTTATCCTTTGTGGTTTTTGGTATCGGCGGTGTTTTGATAGGTCTGATTGGGTATCCGTTGTTGTTGCTGACCACGCGTCAACATAATCGTGTCAAATACGGACAATTATTGGTTCACTATAATTTCGCTTTTTTTGCCTGGTTTATGAAAATATTGGGTATTTATTCCATTGAAATACATCACCGGGAGCGATTAAAGCAGCAAGGGATGTTGATCATTGCCAATCATCCTACTCTAATTGATGTGGTGCTGTTGTTGTCACTACTGAGGCAATCTGATTGTGTGGTTAAATCCAAGTTGACACAAAATGTGGCTACCAAAGGCCCTTTATTAGCAGCTGGTTATATTGAAAATAACTCACCTGAACAATTGTTAGAGAGCTGTGTGGTTGGATTAAAAGACCAGAGAAACCTGTTGATTTTCCCTGAAGGGACTCGTACCAGAAACCTCAATCGACTTAGTTTTAAACGAGGTGCGTCTTTAATTGCGCTCAAATCAGGACGTCCAATTGTGCCAATAACCATAAAATGTATCCCTCGTATGTTAGCAAAAGGGCAAAAATGGTATAAAATTCCCCACTCAAAACCACATTTCACCATAAAAATAGGCGATCCCATCGTGTTTGATGATTTGTTGTACAGTGGTGAAGCATTGAGTATCCAATCAAGGAAACTGAATCGCAGGTTAATCAAGTACTACAGTGAGGAATTACAACTTGGAAAAAATAATAACTGAATTAAAGGAATTGATCATCGAAACACTGGCTTTAGAGGATATAGGGGTTGAAGACATCGAAACCGAAGCTCCCTTGTTTGATGATGGTCTGGGTTTGGATTCAATTGATGCCCTGGAACTTGGAGTGGCTCTGAAAAACAAATACCAGGTTTCGGTCAAGGAAGAAAACGAAGAAGACATCAAAAAATACTTTTACTCGGTGCAATCGTTGGCGAATTTTATCACCAGCAAAAGAGGAGAGCAGGTATGAATAAAGCAGAGATTTTAAGCACCCTAAAAAGCACCATGGTAGAATTGTTTGAACTCGATGAGGATGAAATTCAGCCAGAGGCCAATTTATTTGAAGATTTGGATTTAGACAGCATTGATGCGGTAGATTTGGCGGTAAAAATCACTGAGATTACTGGTAAAAGAGTCAACCCCGAAGATTTTAAAAAAGTCAGAACTGTTCAAGATTTGGTAGATACGGCTGAACAATTATTGGACTGATATGTCATTGTTAATCCGTTCGGTATTGGCAGTCATTATCATTGCGTATCCTTTTGTGGTTTACTTCGGTTTGCTACATTTTCAATTTTGGCAAGTGGCCTTGTTTATTGTTGTTTTGGCATTGTTTCGAATACTGTTGTTAAAAAACAGACCAACAGCCATTCTAAAAACAGGGATTATTGGCGCTGTTGTTTTGTTGTTTTTAGCACTGCTTGCCATGGCTTTAGAACAAGCTCTGTGGTTAAAAATATATCCTGTGGCTATCAGCTTATTATTGTTGTTCTTTTTTGCTTCCAGCCTGTTAACTTCTAAAAGCATGATTGAAAGATTTGCTGAATTGAGAGAAAAGAACATCACTAAGGAAAAGCAGCATTATATGCGCAACTTGACCAAGGTTTGGTGTGGTTTTTTTGTAATCAATGCAATGGTGGCCAGTTACACAATATTTCAAAGTGACAAAATTTGGATGCTTTATAATGGTTTGATCAGCTATCTATTGATGGGAGGACTGCTTATTGGCGAGCTGTTTTTCCGGCATTTGGTGGTTTTAAAAAGGCATAGGTGAGTATGGATATATTATCAGCTTTACCAGCAGAACATGTCCTTATGGCTTCTGACAAGTGTCAAGTTACTGTGGCTCAAATGTATGAATACGTAGCCTCAGTGCAACAGCAATTAATGGATTCGAACGTACGATCCTGTGCTTTGTTCTCCGAAGATAAAATGATGTATATTGCGGTATTTTTGGCGTGTATTTCAGCTGATATTGATATCGTCCTGCCAGCTAATAATTTACCTGAATTGGCTAAAAAAATATCTGTAGATTGTTTGATAGGGGATTGGGGAACACAGGCAAAACCAATTGATTTGTCAGTCAAAGATTCAACAGTTGGCCAGATGAATACTGATTCAAACTCTAAAATCACTTTATTCACTTCAGGCAGTACAGGGGAACCAAAATCGATAACAAGATCTTTGTCTCAGTTGTTGGCAGAAATTGAAGTGCTTGATGACACTTTTGCTGGGAATTGGCAAAAATGCTTGTTTGCTTCCACTGTTTCACATCAACATATTTATGGTTTGTTGTTTTCAATTTTGTGGCCCATATGCAAAGGTCACACTGTTTGGTACAAGCTGTTGCCTTTTGAAGAGATGATTGATGATATCAACCAGTTACAACTGCCTTGGGTTTTGGTTTCAAGCCCGGCTTTTCTAAAACGACTGAATGAGGATCACAGCTCGAATAGCTCACCTATTCAGGTGTTTTCTTCTGGTGGTGTACTGACAGATGCACAGCATTTCAGGGCAGAAAAAAAATTAGCGGCGTTCATCACTCAGGTTTATGGTAGTAGTGAAACTGGCGGTATTGCTCACCGTGGTTTGCAGCAGGATTGGCTGTATTTTATGGGAGTAGAGTCAAAGATAGAAGCGAAGCAATTGTGGGTAAGGTCTGCGTTTTGCTATCGTGATGATTGGCTTTGTACCCAGGATTTGATTGAAGTTACTGATAAAGGTTTTAAACTGTTGGGTCGCAATGATCGGATTGTGAAAATAGAAGAAAAACGAATTTCTTTAAACATGATTGAGCAACAAGCGATAAAGCTTGAATGGGTTGTGGACGCAGCAGCCTTGGTGATTGAAGAGGGCCGACAGTATATCGCAACAGTCTTTGAAATCAATCAGACTGGGCTGGATTTTATTAACCAATACGGAGAGGTTGAACTTAAAAAAGCCATCAAAAACGTTTTAAGTCAAACCATTGACCGAATTGCACTGCCGCGAAAAATCAGGTTCAGCACGGATCCATTGGTTAATTCTCAGGGTAAAAAAATCCAGGCAGAATTGGTAAAATTATTTACATGAACTTCCCGGTATACACAATTTTGGAAAAACAGTTAGCGACCGAGCAACCGTCGCTGCGATTAGTTCTCGAGTTAGATCCTGAATTGGATTTTTTTGACGGACATTTTGAGCAAGTGCCTATTTTACCTGCTGTGGCTCAATTATATATTGTTAACAAGTTGGCTAATCAATATTTTCTTATCAACAAAGGTTTTTGCGGATTGCGTCAACTCAAGTTTATGTCACCAATACAACCTAAGGATCCGGCACAGTTACACATTCAATACAATCCCCTTAAAGAACAATTGAGTTTCTTTTATGAGGTTAAAGGTCAGGTGAAATCCAAAGGCATTTTGCTTTATCAGTTGGACAAAACGCATGAATAATCGTTTTTGCATCATCATTCCTATCTATAATCACCATCATAAGTTGAATGAATTGTTGCATGATTTGTCCTGTTACGAGCTTCCCGTTTTTTTGATTGATGATGGCAGTGAGGAAAACTCTCGGGTAAAAATTAATACCATCAGTAAACAATACCCGCTGGTTGAATTACATACATTGCCAGAAAACCAAGGCAAGGGTGGAGCTGTGATGGCTGGGTTAAGACTGGCTTTTCAAGGAGGATTTTCGCATGGCATACAGATTGATGCTGATTATCAGCATGATTTAAAAGATATTCCTGAATTTATGGGCTTGTCAAGCCAATCACCCAAAGCTTTGATTTGTGGGGTGCCTCAATATGACCATACCGTTAACAAAGGACGTTATTACGCCCGTTATTTGACACATGTTTGGGTGTGGATCAACACACTGTCTTTCGATATTAAGGATTCGATGTGTGGCTTTCGCAGCTACCCATTGGACTTAACTGTGGCTTTGATTAATCGTGTTAAATTGGGACAAAGAATGAACTTTGATACTGAAATTTTGGTACGTCTGCATTGGCAGCAAGTGCAAATCATCAATCTGCCAACCAAAGTGGTTTATCACCATGATGTGCCTTCTAACTTCAAAGCATTCAAAGACAATGTTGGCATCAGTTGGATGCACACCAAATTATTTTTTGGTATGTTATTGCGTTTACCTGTATTACTGTTCAGGAAAATAAAATAATGTCTGAGTCAGATAACCGCAAACATTGGGCAGAGCAAGAGGAGCGTGGTTCACTTTGGGGCATCATGTTTTTGTTGTATAGTTTCAAATTCTTGGGTGCAACTGTTTGTAAAATATTCATGTCACCGGTGTTGTTGTACTTTTATCTATTCAACCAATCAGCAAGAACAAACCTCAAATATTACCTAGTTCGCTTAAACCAATATCATATAGGGATGCCTAAACCCTCACAGTGGCACATTCTTAAAATATTTTTCAATTTTGGTTTTGGCGTCGTCGATAAAATGTCAGCCTGGCAGGGAAAAGTAAGTCGTTTTAAAATGACCAAGATCAACAGCGAGTTATTTCTCAAATTGCAAGAACAAGGCCAAGGCGCCGTGATTATGGTTTCACATCTGGGAAATTTTGAGGTTTCACGTATGGCCTCAAATAGCTACAAAAATACGCGATTCAATGTGTTTATGCACACCAAGAACGCTCGCAAATTTTCGCAAGTGATCAAAAAATTTAATCCCGAATTCGCCATGTCCGTGATTCAAGGCGATGCCTTGAACATGCAATTAGCGATTGAATTGAAAGAAAAAGTAGATGCTGGCGAATTTGTGGTTATAGCGGGTGATCGGGTACCGGTAAAAAATGAAACGGGTGTGGTCACTGTCGATTTTTTGGGTGAAGCGGCCAATTTCCCAATTGGTCCCTATGTCTTGGCCAAAGTGCTAAACTGTCCTTTGTTAGGTATTTTTTGCACCAAAAAAGGTAAAGGCTACCAGGTGGTTTTTGAGTCGTATGCTGAAAAAATCGCATTTAACCGCAACAACCGTGAGGAGGTCATTAAGGGATATGCTCAAACCTATGCCCACTCGATTGAACAGCAACTTAAATCCGCACCGTTACAGTGGTACAATTTTCACCCGTTTTGGAACTCACAATGAAACAAACCATGGAAAAAAGTGTTTATCTTGGCGCTGATAGGGTTGATTTAGCAACAGTCAGCCAATTATTCAGTCATGAAGTGCATTGCCAATTAAATGATCAAATGTCTTTTGTAAATCACATCAATCAAGGTGCTGTTTTTTTACAAGAAACGTTGGCTGATAAAGGCATCATTTATGGTGTGACGACTGGTTTTGGTGATTCTTGTGATGTTGCGGTCAGTGAATCTCTGGCCATGCAAATGCCTAAGAACCTTTATACTTTTCATGGCTGTGGTACTGGTAGGTTTTTGTCGCCAGAACAATCAAGAATGGTTCTGGCTGTGCGTTTGGTTTCACTCTGTCAAGGTGTATCAGGTGTACGCTATGAACTATTACAACAACTGACTGATTTGCTCAATCACAATATTTTACCCTTAATACCTGAGGAAGGTTCAGTGGGCGCAAGTGGTGATTTGACTCCTTTATCATACGTGGCGGCGGTTTTGTGTGGTGAACGTTCGGTTTTTTACCAGGGTAAGGTGTGTACAGCTAAAAATGCTTTGCGGGATGCAGGAATCAAACCATTGCAACTGAAGCCCAAAGAGGGGTTGGCCATCATGAACGGTACCGCAGTGATGACAGCTTTGGGTATTGAAGCCTATTTCAGAGCGCAGTATCTGGCTCAATTGAATGCCCGCATAACAGCTTTGGCTTCTATTGCCTTGGGCTCCAGTGCCAGTCATTTTGATGAGTTTTTGTTTTCGGTAAAACCGCATCCGGGCCAACAGCAAATTGCGGCCTGGATCAGGGGTGATTTGCAAAACGGCGGCTCGCTTTTTGATGCAGGTCGTTTACAGGAACGTTATTCTATTCGATGTGCACCTCATGTCATAGGTGTATTGCAAGACATATTACCTTGGTACAAAAACACTTTGGAAAATGAATTAAACAGCGCCAACGACAATCCAATCATCAATGGTGATGCTCAAACCATTCATCATGGCGGTCATTTTTATGGTGGCCACATTGCTTTTGTGATGGATGCCATGAAAAACAATGTGGCCAATTTATCTGATTTAATGGATCGACAAATGGCCTTGCTGGTTGATGTCAAATTCAATCATGGATTACCCAGAAATTTAACCGGAGCTGACAACAACGTTCAGTCCATCAACCATGGTTTTAAAGCGGTACAAATAGCCTGTTCTGCCTGGACTGCAGAAGCTTTGAAGTTAACCATGCCAGCATCAGTTTTTTCGCGCTCAACCGAAAGTCATAACCAGGATAAAGTCAGTATGGGGACGATCGCTGCACGTGATTGTTTGCGGGTTTTGGAGTTGGCCGAACAAACCACTGCCGCGACTTTGATGGCAGCCATTCAGGGCATTAAGCTGAGAGTCAGGCAAGGGGAACTACAATGGAATCATTTAGCACCATCGCTGCAATCCTTTATCAATGATTTTGAGCAGCAAGTGCCATTTTTAGTTGAGGACCGCGCTTTGGATCAAGAAATCAAGCTGCTGGCAACATTGATCAGGCAAAAACACTGGCCATTGTATGAGTAAAATATCTTGTCAAATTGAACAGGTGGTCCCTTTTTTTGACATTGATTCAATGCGCATTGTGTGGCATGGTCATTATGTCAAATACATGGAAAAGGCACGTTGTGCCTTGCTTGATCAAATTGATTACAACTATCAACAAATGGAAGATTCCGGTTATATTTGGCCTGTGGTTGATATGCGGATCAAATACGTCAAGCCATTAACTTTCAAACAGGTGGTGATGATTGAGGCCAAAATTGTAGAACAGGAATATGGTTTAAAAATTAGCTTTAAATTTACTGACAAAAGAACCGGTAGAAAATTAACCACTGCTTATACCAAGCAGGTGGCGGTTGACAAGCAAACTGGTGAAATGTGTTTACTGTCACCACCTATCTTACATGAGAAAATCAATGCATACCTGGCTTAAAATCATCGCTTGTTGGTTCCTGGGTATGTGGTCAGCCTTGGCAGCAGCAGAACAGACCAGCTTAATTGAGTATTTACATCAAGCCTATGCAAAAGTGCAATATTTTGAGGCTGATTTTACCCAGGAAAAGCACATTAAATTTTTATCCAAGCCATTGATATCCAAAGGTAAAATAAAGTTTGTAAAACAACAAGGTATGATTTGGGAAATTACTTCACCGATTTGGGTGAAGACCAAAATTCAGGACAACCAAATCTTTAAAACCACCGATTATGAAAACAACAAAAAAGTCACTGATGTGCAAATGAAAGCAGTGGCACAAATTTTGACCGAACTGTTGAGTTCACAACTGGATAGGGTGGAAAGCCAGTTTGATGTGGCTGATTTGGAACATGATGAAGCACAAGGTCAATGGCAGGTCAAACTGATGCCCAAGTCAATGATGATTAAAAAAGCTTTACAGGAATTAGTGATTTTCGGGCAGCTATCTGATGACGCTGAAAAACAGGGCATCAGTCAAATTAAGATTGTTGATCAATCCGGCAATCACACGAAAATTCAATTTGAGTCTGTGCGTATTAAAACCGATGCCCTGACACAGGATTTATTGGATGCGTTTCAATAACCTCTGGCTTAGAATTTTGTGGGTAACACTGCTTGTCGGCAGCATTTTCTACATCAGCAATTATCTAAAAATAGAAAGCAGTATCCTTAAATTATTACCAAAATATGAAGAGGCAACCACCAATGCATTCATACAAATAGCCACTGAGACGGTCAACAAGCAAGTGGTTTTGTTGGCGTCATCTTCGAACAAGCAACTATTGGTCTCTGAATTTAAGAAAGAACTGCAACAGTTACAACAACTTGATTTAATTAAGGAAACTAATTATGAAGTGGCGACTGAAAAGTTAGTTGAAGTTTATCAACTGTTATCACCGTTTCGACAAAACTTGCTGAGTTTAGAGGATCGCCAAGCGCTGGTTGGTGGTATGGGAGCTGATTATTTTATCCATCAGGCACAACAAGCGCTTTATGGCTTGCAGCAGGTCAATTTTGAGCAATTAATCTCAGATCCTTTGTTTTTGTTCCAACGCTACCTTATGGGGTTTAATCAACTCAATGTCATGAGTTTTGACTCTGGAGAAATGGTGTTTTTGGTCGATCATGAAGATCAACACCATATGGCTGCTTTTATCGAGCTCAAAGATTCAGCTTTTTCACCAGATAACCAAGCTCAATTTGTAGCAATACTTGATCAGTTAGAACATCGGTTGGCTGATGATAATATTGAGCTGTCAGCCTTTGGTGCAGCGCTATATGCACATCAAGCCTATCAGGATGCTAAACACGAAATTTCTACGGTGGGTTTGGGCAGTTTGCTAGGAATTGTTTTGTTGCTTCTGTTGGTTTTCCGGTCAACAATGCCTTTGATTTTCAGCTTATTTGCTATCGGCTTGGGATTACTGGTGGCTTTGGCATTGACTTTGTTTGTTTATGGTTACGTTCACGCTTTTGCCTTGGTGTTTGGAGCCACTATTGCCGGTGTTTCAATTGATTATTGTTTTCATTATTTGACCGAAGCTGCATTATCGAAAAATAAAGATACTTCGAGTCGTATGGTTTTACAGAAAATTCTACCGGCTTTGTTGATTGGTTTTACCAGTAGTGCCACAGTGTATCTGGCCTTTATGATTACTGGTTATGAAGTTCTTGGACAAATTTCTGTATTCTCAGTGTGCGGATTGGCAGCTGTTTTGATCAATGTGATGTTGATTTTTCCGGCATTTTATAGGGTTAAATTCATCAATCAACAATCAGGTTATTTAGCCATTGCGGCTCAATGGTTAAATAATCCATTACAAGCGATTTTTCGTAATATTTGGGTGGTGTTATTGGTATTATTTTTCCTGATGGTGGTCAGTATGGTCATGGTTGTACCTGAAGATGATGTGCGTGCTTTGCAAAAATTATCGCCAGAATTAAAACAGCAGGAACAACGCATCAAACAGGTTTTATCCTGGCGGCAGGGCAATGCTTATCTGCTGTTGACTGCTGATTCTTTGGAAGAGGTCATCGATAAAGAGCAGGAACTGCTCAGACTGTTAAGAGCACGGCAAAATAATGAGGAGAAGATTGAAGGTTTGGTAGGTGTTTCAGATTTCTTACCTGGCGTGAAACAGCAACTACAAAACTTCAATCACATACAGTCATTAATGCAATCACCAGCAGTGTTACTGTTTCTGACTGACTTAGGGATTGGGCCGATCCCAGTTGAAACATTCAAACCCATGACACAACACCTTTTAGAACAACCTGCTATGCAGCAATTATTTAAACAAAGACTACTTGGACAAGTGGGTAACGAATATGGCTTGTTGTTACCATTAGGGTTATCCGTAGAGGACGTTCAACTGCCAGAAATGAACGGTCTGGTGTTGGTACAACAAGCTGAGGACACTTCAGCTTTGTTTGCACAGTTCAGAATAAAATCAAGTTGGGTGTTAGCTATTACAGTTGCTATATTGGTGTTATTGCTGGGTGTATTTCGTTACAACACGAGACAAGCCATACATTTAGTATCTTTACCTTTGATGGCGGGGTTTGTGGCTTTGGTGCTGGCTGCAGCCTTGGGTTACCATATCTCGATGTTCAGTATTTTGGCCATGTTACTGGTGCTGGGCATGGGGCTTGATTATGTGGTTTTTTTGCGGGAAAGTAAACAGCCGAATCATGTGATGTTTGCGCTGATGCTTTCGGCTACCACCACCATTTTGGCTTTTGGCTTATTGTCGTTCAGTGACGTGGCGGTTTTGAAGTCTTTCGGGTTTATGGTGGGGATGGGTATCTTGACCGTTTTGTGTTTGTCACCTGCGGTATTGGTATGGGTCAAAGATTTGAAATAAATGGAGCAATAGAATGAATCAAAATTATGATACGGATGTAATCATTATTGGAGCTGGCCCTTCAGGAACTGTCTCGGCATGCCTGTTACGTAAAGCCGGTTATAAGGTATTGGTTTTGGAGAAGTCGGTTTTTCCTAGATTTGTGATTGGTGAAAGTCTGTTGCCCCAATGTTTGATAACCTTAGAGCAGGCTGGTTGTTTGTCTGCGGTGGAGCAAGCAGGATTTCAACAAAAAGTGGGAGCCACATTTCAACATCGAGGACATTACGAAAAAATCATATTTGCAGAAAAATTTTCAGATGGACCCTCTTATGCCTATCATGTTGAACGCAGCCAATTTGATCAGATTTTAGCGGATTGTGCCACTGAAGCTGGAGCCGAAATCAGGTTTAATTGTACGGTTACAAATGTAAAAAACATGTTTGATGATTGTGTGATTGATTACACCGATGGTAAGGGACAAAAACAGCAAGCCAAAGCCCGCTTTATACTTGATGCCAGTGGCTATGGGCGTGTTTTACCCAGGTTGTTGAAAATTGATAAACCATCAAGTTTGGAACCCAAAGCCAGTTTATTCACGCATGTTGAGGATGGCATTGTGGCAGGTGAACATGCCAGAGAAGAAACATTAATCACCACCCATCCTATACATCGTGATCTTTGGTTTTGGTTAATCAGTTTTAGTAATGGTCGCAGTTCGGTTGGCGTGGTTGGTAGTCCTGAGTTAATTCAACCTTACCAACAACAAGGTATTGAGGGCTTAAAGACCATCATTAGTGAGGACCCTGAATTATCAAAAATATTGAGACATGCACAATTTGACACTCAGGATTATCAAATCAATGCCTATTCAGGCAGTGTCAGTCAGATGTATGGAGATGGTTATGCTGTGTTGGGCAATGCCGGCGAGTTCCTTGATCCCATTTTCTCATCAGGTGTGACTGTAGCCATGCAGTCATCCAAATTGGCGGTTGCATCGTTGGAAAAAATGCTTAAAGGGCAGCCTGTTGATTGGCAAGCTGAATTTGTCGATGCGTTGATGATTGGTGTAAGTACATTTAAAACCTATGTCAATAATTGGTACAGCGGTGGTTTGCAAGATGTGATTTTTGCTCGCTCACAACCTTACAATGTAAAATCAAAAATTGCATCAATTCTGGCAGGCTATGCCTGGGACAGAGAAAACCCTTTTGTAGCAAAACCAGTAGAGCGGCTTAATGCCCTGATTCAAATATGTCAGGAATGAACAAGCTTATACTGTTGATGGGCACTGTGCTGTTGTCGGCATGTGTATCTAGGACAATTAATCTACGAGCCAGTACTACCGAATATGATGGTGTGGTGGCGCAGTCTGTGCGCTTTACTCACAAAAGTGAGACTTATCAATGGGTGTGTTATTCAGAGTTGAAGATGCAAAAGTTGGTGGGTATTAGTTGTCAAAATGACACTGCTTTACAGTTGTTTTCAGGTGGTTTGGTGGGCGATTCATTTGTTTTTGAATATCCCAGCCGTTTTTTAATGAAAATCCAGCCGAAAAATATGCTGGCATACATTAAAATGTCGCTGTTCGAAGTTTTGGAATACGATACTTCAGCAATGCAAGTGCGCAAAAGTTCAGTAGAAACCACCATTAATGACATTAAAAGGAAAGTTAAATTAAGCATCAAAACACTATGAGAGCGGTTGGTATACAAAGTTTCGCCTTATCCTGCGCATTGGGCAATAATCTTGCTGAAATTTGGCAGCAGGTGTCACAGGGTGCGACTACAGGGATGAAGTTAGATAAGCAATTTTTGTTTGAGGGTTCTACTTATTTGGGTCGTGCTCACTTTGTAAAAAGTGATTTATCGTCCTTTTATGAATGTCGTGTAAACCAGTTTTTAGCGAGTGTTGCATTACAACTTGACCAAACCAAACTCAATTCGTTCATTAAGAAAACACCCGAAAGACTGGGTGTTATTTTGGGTACCAGCACTTCTGGTGTGGACGAACTTGAAATCGCCTTGGCCCAATTTGATCAAATCGGCGTTTGGACAGAGACTTATCAGGTGCACCACCAAAGGATGGCCAATGTGTCGGACTTTTTGGCTGATTACCTCGGTGCTAAGGGGCCAGTGATGTCTGTTTCAACGGCCTGTTCATCCAGTGCCAAAGCGTTACTCAGTGCTCAGCGCTGGTTGAATCAAGGAATTTGTGATGCAGTGGTGGTTGGTGGTGTCGATGTGTTGTGTCAGTTAACTGTCAATGGCTTTAATGCTTTGGGTGCCTTGTCAGCGGAGAAGAGCTTACCATTCAGTGCCAATCGGCAAGGCATTAACATTGGTGAAGCGGCGGCTTTGTTTTTGTTGACCCGTGAAAATGCACCGATCAAATTATTGGGTGGTGCCGAAACCTCTGATGCACATCACATTTCAGCACCTGATCCAGATGGTCAGGGAGCCATTGATGCCATGAATGGAGCGCTTTATGCTTCAGGCTTACAAGCTGAACAAATTGATTATGTGAACTTGCATGGAACTGCCACTTCACAG
This sequence comes from Lysobacterales bacterium, assembly GCA_020442635.1. Lineage (GTDB taxonomy): Bacteria > Pseudomonadota > Gammaproteobacteria > Xanthomonadales > Marinicellaceae > Marinicella. Next base: position 3,382 of record JAGRJR010000020.1, on the reverse strand, counting down.
AATGATGCCATGGAATCAATCGCTGTAAACAAAGTTTTTGGATCAGAGGTTTGGTGCAGCTCAACCAAGTCAATGACTGGACACACTTTGGGTGCAGCGGGTGCTCTTGAAATTGGCTTATGTGCCTTATCCATGTCAGAATACAACATCAATGGTCAATACTTGCCGCATGTTTATGATGGCTTTTATGATGAAACCCTCGAACCATTGAATTTGGTCAAAGCAAATAATGCTTTAGGCAAACCTCAATATGCCTTATCCAATTCTTTTGCCTTTGGTGGAAGCAATGCTGCTTTGATTCTTGGAGCTGTTGATGTCTGAATTTGATTTGACAGAACTGTTACCACATTCAGGTAAAATGCTGTTATTGGATGAATTGATTGATTGGGGTGAAGATTGGTTGGAAGCAGCAGTCAATATTAAAGAGACATCAATGTTCGTTGAGCACGGGTATGTAAATTCATTGGTGGTCATTGAGTATATGGCACAATCCATTGCGGCCCTGGCAGGTTTGCGCGCAAAAAATAAAAATGAAGCGGTTAGAATTGGCTTGTTGTTAGGAACCCGAAAGTTTGACAGTAGTGAAGTGATCATTCCTGTTGGGAGTCGTTTATTGATACATGTCAAAGAGATGTTTTTGGAAGAAAACGGTTTAGGCGTGTTTAAGTGTAAAGCCACGGCACCAGGAATATCCATTGATTGTAATTTGAATGTTTATCATCCCGATGACATAGGAGTAATTTTGGATGAGTAAAACGGTTTTAATCACCGGCGCCACTGGCGGACTGGGTTCGGCTATGGTTTTGCAATTGGCCAGTGATGGTTTTGATTTGGTATTGCATTATCACAGCAATGCTAAAAAAGCAGATGAATTAATATTAAAAGCCAATCAGGCAGGTGTCAAAGCCAGAAAACTGCAATTTTCAGTGGCTGACCGAGCCCAAACCAATATCGTGTTGACACAGGATGTGGCTGAGTATGGAGCTTATTATGGAGTGATTTGTAATGCGGGTATCATCAGGGACAATGCCTTTCCGGCAATGAGTGGAGAAGAATGGGATCAAGTGATTCATACCAATCTTGATGGTTTTTATAATGTACTCCATCCGCTGATTATGCCAATGGTCAGGGCCAGAAAAGGCGGTCGAATTGTGACCATTGCTTCAGTATCTGGCATCATGGGTAATCGAGGGCAAACTAATTACAGTGCCTCAAAGGGTGGTCTAATTGCGGCAACAAAGTCGCTGGCTATTGAGTTAGCCAAAAGAAACATCACCGTTAACTGCGTAGCGCCTGGCATCATTGAAACCGAGATGACTGAAGACTTAGATTTATCAACGATTAAGGATATTGTGCCATTGAGGCGTGCGGGTAAAGCAGAGGAAGTGGCATCACTGGTAGCTTACCTCATGTCCGAGCAGGCGGCTTACGTGACCAGACAAGTGATTTCTATCAATGGAGGCATGTTTTGATGAGAAGGGTAGTTATTACAGGTATGTCGGGCATCAGCCCATTGGGACAAGATTGGCCTACTGTTGCAGCCAACCTCAAAGCAGTGAAAAATAAAGTGGTGCATATGGAAGCCTGGGATGATTATAAAGGGCTCAATACCCGACTGGCGTCTCCTGTGTTGGATTTTGAAAAACCAAGCCATTACAAACGTAAACAGGTCAGAAGCATGGGACGCGTGGCTTTGATGGCTACGGTTTCAGCGGAAAGAGCTCTGATTGATGCGGGCTTGTTGGATGATGAATCCATCAAAAATGGCAAAATGGGTGTTTCCTATGGCTCTTGTGCTGGCAGCACTGATGCGATATTGGATTTCGGCAATATGTTACAGGACAAAGATGTCAGAGGCATCAATGCCACTACTTATATACGAATGATGAGTCACACCGCAGCGGTTAATATTGGTGTGTTTTTTGGCTTAACTGGCCGGGTTATTCCAACAGCCAGTGCTTGTACTTCAGGTTCGCAAGGTATTGGCTATGCCTATGAAGCCATCAAGTATGGGCAACAGGATTTGATGATTGCTGGTGGTGCTGAAGAATTGTGTCCCAGTGAAGCTGCAGTGTTTGATACCTTATTTGCTACCAGTGTAAAAAACGATGAACCTCATAAAACACCAGCTCCTTTTGATAAAGATCGAGATGGCTTAGTACTGGGTGAAGGGGCAGGTAGTTTTATTCTTGAAGAATATGAACATGCCAAAGCCAGAGGAGCCAGAATCTATGCGGAAATCATTGGTTTTGCTTGTAACTCTGATGGTAAACACATCACTCAACCCAATACTAAAACCATGGAAATTGCGATGCGATGCGCGTTGCAGGATGCGGGCATTGAAGCCAGTGCCATTGGTTATGTCAATGCACATGGTACTTCGACAGCACAAGGTGATGTGGCCGAAACTCAAGCTACTCACCGGGTATTTGGTTCAGAGATGCCAATCAGTTCATTGAAATCTTATATGGGACATACCTTGGGTGCTTGTGGGGTTTTGGAAGCGTGGATGAGTATTCTCATGATGAAAGAAAAATGGTTCGCTCCAACTGTTAACCTCAAAGAAGTGGATAGCGAATGTGGTGAGTTGGATTACATTATGGGCGCGCCCAAAAGCATTGAAACAGATTACATCATGACCAATAACTTTGCTTTTGGAGGCATCAACACCTCTTTAATTATCAAAAACATATAAACATATTGTGTAATTTATTCTGGAAAATATCTGTATCAACGTTTCAAAATAGCAAGGATAAATTGGTGGTTGTTTGGGGCGAGCCAATTTACTCATAAGTCTGAAACAGGTTGACTAAAGTCAACTACCCATATGTGTGGGACCTAATATTTCTGAATATCGGTGGGTCAATGAAGTTGGTTCAAGGGTGACTATTAGTATAAAAAGATACTACTTCAAAGGTTTGAAGTTCTTGATGTTGAGTTTGGCATCTGGGTCTTGATGTGCAGATTCTTCAAGTGGTTCGCATTGATGTAATGAGTCCAAACATCGTTGGGTTAAATGATGATAAACACCAGTTCCCACTGTTTTCCATTTGATTTGTTCATCTGATACGGTTTTTTTAACAGTGGCGGGTGAACCTGCGATGATGGAGCGAGGTGGTGCCTTGAAATTGGGTTTGATATAACTTAAAGCTGCAATCATACATTCCTTACCAATCACTGCGTTGTCCATCACTACGGTTTGTATTCCTACCATACAATTTTCTCCAATTTCACAACCATGCAAGACAGCACCATGGCTGATGTGACCATTTTTGCGTACGCGGGTTATGCCATCAGGAAAACAATGCGCGATACAGCCATCCTGGAAATTCACGCCATCTTCCAGTACGATTTTACCAAAATCACCCCGTAAACTGGCATG
>JAGRJR010000209.1 GCA_020442635.1 Lysobacterales bacterium | reverse complement strand
CGGTGATTATGTGATGTTTTGTCCTCCCGGTGAGGATGTTTTTGTTGAAGCTAGAAAAAGGGGTTATTTGTCTCCGGGTCAATGTGATGGAAATTTTAGCCAGATGATGAAAAAAATTTTAGCGGCTAAAAATGATAGAGTTAGTGTTACCAAAAATGGTGTTTACATTAATTCGAAGCTGATCCCTTTTAGCAAACCAATTGCAAAAGATGGAACAAATAGACCTATGCCTGTTTTTAGAGTTGAAGATTACCAACTTAAAGATGATGAGCTTTTGCTTATGGGAGAGGATAATCCCATTTCATGGGATGGTAGGTACTACGGTTTGGTGAAAGTAACTCAGATAAGAACAGTTGTTTATCCTGTATATATTTATTAAGCGTTTTAAGGAAAAAACGTATGAGATTGTTTATTGCTGAAAAGCCAGAACTTGCGAAAGCAATTGTAGAAGGTTTAGGGGGCGGTAGCCGAAAAGACGGATATTTTGATTGTGGGTCAGATTGCGTGACTTGGTGTTTTGGTCACATGTTGGAACTGTGTGATCCAGAGGATTATGACGAAAAATACGCAAAATGGAACATCAACGACCTACCAATTTCTCATGTGCCTTGGAAAAAGAAGGTTTCCAAAGATAAAAAGAAGCAAGTTAAAATCATTGTTGATTTGATCAAGAATGCAAACATTATTGTCAATGCTGGCGACCCAGATGAAGAAGGGCAACTGTTAGTTGATGAAATCATCGAGTACAGCAAAAGCTCTGTTCCGGTCAAAAGGGTGTTAATTAATGACAACAATACAAAAGTGGTGCAAAAGTCTTTAGCAAACCTTCGCGACAATGCCGAGTTTCATGGGTTTTCACAAGCAGCAGAAGCAAGAAGTGTTGGAGACCAGTTGTATGGCTACAACCTCAGTAGAGCTTATACATTAAAGGCTCAGGAAAAAGGGATGCAGGGGGTTTTAAGTGTTGGCCGGGTACAAACTCCTGTGCTTGGGATGGTTGTTCGCCGAGAGCGAGAAAACAAAGCCCACAAAAAAGCATATTATTACAATGTTAATGGAGTTTTCGATGTTAGTGGTTGCCAGTTTCCTGCCCGCTATCAGGTTTCCGATTCTGACACACAGGATGATAACGGTCGTTTGATCGATGAAGAGCAAGCGCGAAAGATAGCTACTGCCGTTTCAGGTCAATCTGCCAAAGTAGTGAAGGCTGAAACAAAGAATAAGAAAGAATTGGCTCCATTGCCATATAACCTGCTTAAACTACAAACAGACGCAAGTCGGAAATTTGGTTACAAACCAGATCAAGTTAAACAAATCACGCAAGATTTGCGAGAAAAGCACAAGTTAATCACTTATAACCGCAGTGATTGTGAATACCTTTCCGATGAACAGCACGCTGATGCACAAGGTATATTATCGGCAATTGCCACTACCGCACCTTTGTTGGCGAAAGCGTCTACTAATGCAGATCCTAATGTTAAGGGACGTGCGTTTAACTCTTCTAAAGTGAGTGCTCACCACGCGATAATTCCTACAGAAGCAACTGCAAATTTTGCCAAACTCTCTGAGCCAGAGCAGAAAATATACATGCTAATAGCAAGGCAATATATTGCTCAGTTTTGGCCTGATAGGATTTATGAACAGACGATATTGGAGCTTGATGTCGGTGGGCATATATTTTCTGCTATAGCCAATGTGACCATACAACAAGGATTCAAAGTTCTTTATAAAAATGATCAAGGTAATGAAGATTTAAAGAGCAATGAAGATGACTTAAATGCGGATCTCCGATCAATTAAAAATGGTGATATTGGTCGTTGTATTGATGCCAAGTCAGAACAGAAAGAAACTAAGCCTCCTGCACTTTATACGATTGCGACTTTATTAAGTGATCTGACTCGTGTTGCTAAATACATTAAAGATGAAAGACTTAAAAAACTGCTTATTGAAAAAGATAAAGATAAAGCTGGCGAACATGGTGGAATCGGAACACCTGCTACACGGGACACAATCATTAAAGGACTATTCGATAGAGGTAAAAATAGAAAAAAAGGAAAATCTATCGTAGCTACCGAGTTGGGTCATC
>JAGRJR010000208.1 GCA_020442635.1 Lysobacterales bacterium | reverse complement strand
TCACCAGTGCTTAGTCATTTGTTAATATCTACCTGCACAATTCAATCAAAGGTAAATTCGGTTGCCATTGCTATACCCTTGTAAGCGTTTGTTGATAAGGGTTTGAATGGGTTTTTAAGTGCCTTTAGCTTCATCTTTGTCTTAAACTTAATCTTAAACATGAAAAATTAAATCAATTCGACTTCCGTCACTTTGGAATAAATCAGTTGTTGAGGGTGTTTTTTCTGCTTTCGGTTCTTGATAACATCGCTAACAGTTATCTGGTAAACACCATCAAGTTTTGACAGCGGCACACGGTCGGGTCTTACAATAGGCGAATCAGGATTAAGCCTATAAAACAATTCCATCAAATCACCACGAGGGGAGGCAATAAAGCCTCCTTTTTCTCTGGTGTTACCTTTGTGCCTTTTTACTCCGAAAAACATTGGAACGTGTTTACCGTTGTATTTACCAGCATCAAGGATATTGAATATCAAGGCCAATCTCTTAGATGACATGTATTGATAAGTCACCCACGTCTCACAAACTGCTTGATATTTGCCCTCTGGGAATCGCAACCAGCCATCATATCGGTATTTGGTTGGCAATCCGGCAAAGTCATTGTTTAAGCTGATTACCTCACCCATTGACATCACCTTTGTAATCAGGCAAATAGTAATAAGTTTTCTCGCCGTTCTTTGACCAGTCAGCAATACCAACAATCGGATGACCATCTTCACGAAGTTCACTTATTCTTTTACCGCCGGAACGCCATCCCATTGCGCACATTTGCTCTGTTGAGATTGAGCCGTGGGCTTTCAGGATATGAAGTGCTGTGGCCTTTTGTGATGACCTTGCACCATAAGCCTTTTTTAATTGCTCATGAGTGGGTATGGTCTGGCCTTTGGTTTTTAATATCAGCTTTGACAACTCAGCTGGTGTTAGTGTGTTGGCTGGATTATTTAAGTTATTACTGGTAGAATTGCAACCAGTGGTGCTTTCTTTAATAGTCATAAATTTGACTCCTTATATCTAAGGTTAGAGGATGCAACTCCAAAGCCAACAACGTACTTTTGATCGGGTCTGCTGTTGGCTTTTTTATTACACGTTACAAAATACAAAGAATTAGCAATCATCATGCTGCACCTTTGCTGCTTTGTTCTTTTATCCAATTCTGGATTTCTGATAATTTCCATGCCTTAGCTCTTGAGCCAATTGGTACAGAACGCGGAAATTGTGGAGGATTGGCAGCCATATCCATGTAGATAGCTGACCTTGACTTGCCAGTCATGTCCATGACATCAGGAAGTCTTAAAAGTTTTTCAACCATGTTAATACCTCAAAAGTTGAGTTAATATCCCAAACAAATCTGTATAGACTTGCTTGGCCGTGGTTGAATTATACGGGTTGGATATTTTTAATATAAGTGGACTTTTTTTATAAAAAATAATCCGAAATCTTTAAGGTTACTCTTTGCCAGAAATAAACTCACTAACATCAATTTGACAAGACTTTATTTTTAATGGTTTAAATGAAAGCCTACCAAGTACACGAGCTGTTATATGACTGCTAATGGTTTCAAAATCCCTTCTTGATGCATCTATCAGGTCTTGAGGGTCTTTTCGTTCATCATTTATTTTTTTAATTCCTGTTAAAAACCATTCATAGGCTCTTATTTTAGGAATGTCTTTATCTACTCCATAGGTATAGTTATTGTTTTTCAGCCAAATTATAAAATCCCAATATGCTAAAGCTCTATTTTTAGACCACTGTTCAAGTTTTTTTTCTGTCACCAGTTTTTTATCATATAGATGAAACTTTCTTGAATTTTTAAGCCATGACTTAAACTCGTCAATCAATTCTGAATCACTTTTCAACAAATCAACATTCAACGATGCAACACCAAAAAAATTATCATCATGATTGGCAAATTGCTCACATATTTTGACTGGATAATCATCATCAAAACCTTTTGAATTTGAAACTACTTCTGCTATTTTATTTCTTAACAAAACTTCTTTAATTGTTTGAGACCAAACGCCTGAATATCTTAAGCCTTGTTCTGAAAAACTATTTTCACTAAACGGGGTGGGAACAATGCCAATATC
>JAGRJR010000207.1 GCA_020442635.1 Lysobacterales bacterium | reverse complement strand
CATTGTTTTTGCATGGTGCAATTAGGCGCTTTAATGGTTTCAAAAGGGAAGTCAATGTCATTGTATGCGTTTTCAATGTGTCTTCGCTCTGGAGGCCAAAATTCACCAATGATGTGATCATAAAAGTGTTGAATAACTTGATCAACTTCGGAGGATATTTGATGTAACTCATAACACCAAGCTGCCAGTACACCATTGGTTTTACTGACACGTTCAACTTCCTTGGAAAATTTGTCAAACTCAAACCAATGGAGTGCTTGTGCTACGGTGATTAAATCAGCACTGTGATCTTTCAATGGACTTTGATGAGCCAAAGCCACTTCATATTCAACACGTGGATAAGTCATGGCATGATAGATTTGTGATTCACTGGCATCGGTGCCGATGACATAGGAAAAATGCTGAGTTAACGCAACCGCAGCCTGTCCGTTTCCCGTACCGCAATCCCAGGCCAGCATGGTTTCATCACACAAGCTTGCCAGCCATTGAAACAGTTCAGGTGGATATTCGGGACGGTAAATGCTGTAATCTTCTGCTTGAACAGAAAAATGATCAAGGAATCTATTTATCATGGTTTTTTTGCTCTTTTGAGCTGACGGTAATTAAATCGATTGGGGTGGATAATCTTACACAAATCAGCTTCCAGTGGCAAAGGTTCTCCGGTAATCATTGATTTCAGGTAATCAGCCAACAACGGGGCTGAGGTAAACCCACGTGAACCCAGTCCTGTCAGTACATATAAATTTTCAATAGTTGCTGCTTTGGGATACTGTCGCCAATGCCTACCATGGTGTAAATCTTTATAGTCATGTATAAATTGTTTCTCATCAATGACTGGGCCGCATATGGGTAAATGATCTGTTGTGGTTGCACGCAGTGCGGTGTGTGATGAGTGTAATTTAGCATGGCTTAACGACTCATACAAATCGCTGTGTGCCCAATGTTGAAGGTTACGCGTTAGGTGGTCAATATCACTAAAGTCAGGATGCAGCCAATCCTGCTGGTTAACGTGATCAAAAGTAGCGCCAATCAGATAGTGGCCAGCATTGTTATCCACCGGGATGATATAACCCTGATTCAATAGCACATTGTCTAACTCCAGAGAAGCGGCTGTTTTCAACTGATGGGTTTGTCCCAATTTGGCGGTTAATTGAAGCTGCTGTGAATGGATCAATGTTTGTGAAGCCATTCCTGATGCAATGATTAAAGTTTTACATTCGTGTATCAATTGCCCTTGATGATTGAATAATTGCCAGAGGTCGTTATTGTGGTTGATTGTGCTGACTTCACCCTGTAGCCAATGACTGATGTATGCAAGCCAGTTTTTTACCAGAACATGAGTGTCAATATATCCCGCTTCGGGGTAGTGAATAGCGCCGGTTTGTTCAGTCAGTAATTGTTCTGGTAGAGACAATTGTTCAATGGCTTTGGCTCGTAATTGTGCAGCCTCGCTTTGTATCAGTTCAGTGACACCAATTGGTTGAAAGCCTGCTGATTGATAAACTTGTTTTGCATATTCAAAAGCCCGTAAATAGAACAGTGCTTCCGGTGTTTTTTGAGCTGTAATGAGTGGCATTATCATGGCGTAACCATTACCCGATGCCTGTTGTAACGGTTTTGCGTGTTGGTCAATCACCGTGGTTTGATAACTAGCCTGGTGAAAGCTTTTGGCTAAACATAAACCAGCAATGCCACCGCCAACAATGGTAATGGTGTTATCATTGTTGGTTTTTGACGGGAGTGGATGCCAGGGCTGTTTAGGCGTTTGTGTTGAAAAAACAGGGTTTTGGAAACAACCCACCAACATTTCTCGTTTCTGACCAAAGCCCGATCTTTTTTGAACCGTAAAACCAGCAGCTGATAATCCTTTTTTTACCATCGCTGCTGCAGAGAAAGTTGCAAATGTGGTGCCTTTAGTGGACAGTCTGGCCATTTGCTGGAATAACTCTGCTCGCCACATTTCCGGGTTGCGACTTGGGGCAAAGCCATCCAAAAACCAGGCATCAACTTTTCCATATAATTGCTTAAAACACTCAACCACATCACCTAATAACAATGTCAAGGTGATGTCACTTGTGATGTTAAAC
>JAGRJR010000206.1 GCA_020442635.1 Lysobacterales bacterium | reverse complement strand
TGAAGCAAGACGTCCTAAAGATGCAGCCATTCAGGCTGAAAGTTCTGGTATTATTAGTTTTGGTAAAGACACCAAGGGTAAAAATCGTTTGGTCATTACGCAACCAAATGGTGAAAAGCTGGAAACCCTGATACCAAAATGGCGCCAAATTGTGGTGTTCGAAGGCGAGCACGTTGAAAAAGGTGATGTTGTGGTTGAAGGAGAGCCCAATCCACATGACATTTTGCGCTTACAAGGGGTAACGGCTTTGGCGGCTTATCTTGTAAATGAAATTCAAGATGTTTACCGATTACAAGGTGTGAAAATTAATGATAAGCACATTGAATGTATTATCCGTCAAATGTTGAGAAAAGTTGAAATTGTTGAGCCAGGCGATACAGATTATCTGAAAACAACTCAATTGACCTACAAAGAGGTGATTGCTACCAATAGGGAAGTGCTTAAGCAAGACGGTTTGCCAGCTACTTTTGAGGTGTTATTGCTTGGTATTACCAAAGCTTCTTTGGCTACGGATTCATTCATCTCTGCTGCCTCTTTCCAGGAAACAACCCGTGTATTAACTGAAGCTTCTGTAAAAGGAACCAAAGATTTTTTACGTGGCTTGAAAGAGAATGTTATTGTGGGTCGCTTGATTCCAGCCGGTACTGGTTTGGCATATCATCAAGAGCAAATGAAGTCAAAAGAAGCAGAGTTACAGTCTGAACTACAGGCCATGGTGAACGAAGCTAATTTGTCTGGCGGTGTCAGTGATTCTGAGCAAGAACTCATGGATCAGTTGAACAAACTTGATGATGAGCCTATGTTAGGTTCAGATAATAATGAGTGATTGTCAAAGATGTGGTTTCAAAAAACTGAATCTATACTTGACTAATCAGGGGTAAGTAACTAAAATCCCCGTTCTTATTTTCGGCAGGCCGGTGAAAACTGGCCTGTCGTTTATTTTTTATAGGTAAATTTGCATATGGCAACAGTAAATCAATTGGTTCGTAAACCAAGAAAAGACAAGATAGAAAAGACTAATGTGCCTGCTTTGGAAGCATGTCCGCAGCGTAGGGGAGTGTGTTCGCGTGTTTACACAACAACACCTAAAAAACCTAACTCGGCTTTGCGTAAAGTGGCTCGTGTCAGATTGACTAATGGCTATGAGGTAACCTCTTACATCGGTGGTGAAGGGCATAATTTACAAGAACACTCTATCGTTTTGATCAGGGGTGGTCGTGTGAAAGACTTGCCAGGTGTGCGTTATCACATTGTTCGTGGTGCATTGGATACTGCAGGCGTGAACAACCGTAAGCAAGGTCGTTCAAAATATGGTACTAAGCGACCAAAATAACAATCAAATAGGTTATAGAGATGTCTAGAAAGAAAAGTAATTTTAAGCGTGATGTATTGCCTGATCCTAAGTACGGAAGTGAATTGATCAGTAAGTACATCAACATGGTCATGAAAAGTGGCAAGAAATCTGTGGCGGAAAAAATTGTATATGGCGCCATGGAGCAAATTGCTCAAAAAGAAAAAGGCGATGTGGTTGAGTTAACTCAAGCTGCTTTGGAAAAAGTTAAGCCTATGGTTGAGGTTAAATCACGACGTGTGGGTGGTGCAACGTACCAAGTGCCAGTTGAAGTTCGTCCAAGACGTCAAATGGCATTGGCCATGCGTTGGACCATTGAGGCGGCCCGTAAGCGTGGCGAAGCTAATATGCCATTGAAGTTGGCTGGCGAAATGTTAGACGCATTGCATGATCGTGGTGCTGCCATGAAGAAGAGAGAAGAAGTTCATAAAATGGCCGAAGCCAACAAGGCTTTTGCACATTACCGTTGGTAATAGTTTAAGAACTCGCCAGGAAAGGATATTGAAGTGGGCCGCAAAACACCAATTGAGAGATACCGCAATATTGGCATCATGGCCCACATCGATGCCGGTAAGACAACGACAACAGAACGTGTTCTGTTTTACACTGGTATTTCTCATAAAATAGGCGAAGTCCATGATGGTAACGCTACCATGGATTGGATGGAACAAGAACAGGAGCGTGGTATTACGATAACATCGGCTGCTACTACTTGTTTTTGGCAAGGCATGGATCGCCAGTTTGAAGAACATCGTATCAACATCATTGATACCCCGGGTCACGTT
>JAGRJR010000205.1 GCA_020442635.1 Lysobacterales bacterium | reverse complement strand
GTTTTCATATGAAAGATACCTAGATTATTTTAGAGCTCAGCACTTTTTGAACAGTAGTAGCGATAATACAAACTTTGAAAATGTATTTAAAAAAGATGGCGCATTTTGGAATGAGCTTGACACTCAATTGCAGCTGGATTCTGGTTTCATAGAAGCCTTATCTGTACTTGTTCCTGAATTATATGGAAAAGAGCTGTATGGTTTGGTTGAACTTGATGATAGCACTGGGGAAAAACATGCCCTAGAGTTTTTGTTGAAAGATAACTTCCAAAAAAGTTTGTATTGGCGTGACCCTTCAAAAACAAATGAAGATACACTCAATCAACTAAATGAAGTGCTTGGTGGATTGAACTCAAAAGGTTTTGAAGTTATGGTTCGCTGTGCCACCGAACCTAAGCATCTATTCAATGCTGATTTATTGCATAGAAATTTAAAAAAGATGACAATAGCTGAGAGGGATTCATCATGGTCAATTTGGTGTGCAAAGGAATGGCACTCTCCGGATGATTATGGCTCAAATTCTCCAATATGGGTTTTAATTAGTTGGGCATTATCCGCTGACACAAAACAAGTTGACAATGAAAGATTATATCTTGCTTGTCTGGCTTTATCATGGTTCTTGACCTCGCCTAAGAGAGAGCTTAGGGATAAAGCGACCAAGGCCATTATTTCTATACTTGGTACTAATATAAATTTAACCAGGCGACTTCTTTTATCATTTCATGATGTCAATGATCCCTATGTTCTCGAAAGGGTATTACTAAGTGCTTATGCTGTTGCAATAGAAACTGGTAGCAGTGAGATTGCTCCACTTGTAAAAACAACAATCAACCGCTTTATAAGAAGCAAAAACCACTCTGAACATATATTGATGAGGGACTATATCTCAGGAGTGCTAATTCTGGGTGAAAAATACAAATGCCTACCCCGTAATATTACGCTAAATGATTTCAGGTATAAAAACTCAGAAAATTTTCCTCTAAAAATTCCTGGAGTAAATAAGGTCGAAAAGTTAAAAGACAAATTGAGTAGCGTTTATTCTTCTGTCATGTCTGGTGATTTTGGCACCTACACAATGAGAAGGATTTTTGATTTTTCACCAACATTGTTTTCAAAAACAAAACCTGAGACAGGTGATCAAACAACATCGAAATTCTTAGACCAACTTTACAGTAAAAATGAAGGTTTCAAAGAAATCGTCAACAACTACTTTTCTGCAAAAAATGATAAAAGTCATTACGATAATTTGAAAATGCTGTTAGATGGCGAGAGAAGTGGTAGGGTAATGTTTGGTCAAAGTTCCAGTAAAATTGATTTAGATGAACAGAAAAAAAATTATGACCCTGAAAAACACAATGAAATAACAAAGCTGTATGAAAAATCAAAAAAGCAATTCTATTCTTCACTAAACACAGAAGATATGGAAGAGTGGCGTTGGTTGCAAGGCTCGTTGGGTAGCAAAAGATTCACCAAATTCAGTCGCAGAAAAGCAAAACGTTGGATAATTAATAAAGTAAAGGAAATGGGGTGGGAAAATAGCTTATTTGAAGATTTTGAGAAAAACTATTGTTATGATCGAAATAGAACATCTCATGAAGTTGAGAGAATTGGTAAAAAGTATCAATGGATTGCTTATCATCAGTTTTTAGCAATTTTGGCTAATAATTACTTTTTCTTTGACTGGAAAGATGACTACATGGCTTGTGAGGGAGCTTGGGATTTAAGCTGTCGAAACATAGACCCGACTCTACTACACTCTGGTAAACAATCTAAAATATACAATAGGGATGTATGGTGGCTAGATTCAATATCAGATATCAGCCAGAAAATGGATGTTGAAAAAGTTGAGGCCTGGATAAAAGACAGAAGTGATTTACCTGAGGATTTTGAAGGACTCGCCAAGGTCGAGCCAGAGTCAGAAGATCAATACTTCGTATTAAATTCTTCGCAAGATGCCAATAGTACGCGACATGATCACTACAGTCCTTATCGTAGAATATCAAAATCAATATCAGCTATAATAGTAAAGAATAAGGATATTAACTCGATTGTAAATAGTCTTAAGGAAAAGATGCTTTATGATGAATTTAACACACGTAATGAATACAGCAGTGGTGCATTCATTGGAGAATACCCTTGGCATCCTAGTTGGGATGTTAATGAGAAAAGCTT
>JAGRJR010000204.1 GCA_020442635.1 Lysobacterales bacterium | reverse complement strand
CCAGATAGTTGAACTTGATGAAGCGGACGCAACATTGGATAGGAATGATGCCTTGGTCATTAACATTGACAGCAGTACCGTTTACAAAAAAACGGGCATTCCAGGAGATGCCTCACTTCCAGTACTTGAAGCCAACGAGCTTTTGATAACCCCTGTCTTTGTAGAAGCAGGAACTACACAGCCTGCTGATGCAACCAACTCTTATATCTTTAGGGAAAATGCGGAATGGACTACTGCTGTTATAAGCGGAACTCCTGTATTTGATGACGAGCATCCTCTCAATGGAACTTATAACATCAAAGCTACTGGAGGTGATGATTTTAGCTTAACAGGCTCTCAATTGGTTACTGGCACGAATGGGCTTGTACTAAACATTAAATTGAACGCTCAAGCTGGAGATAAAATATTCAAGATTAAAACAATTGCCGATAGCAATGGTATTGGATATATAGCCGTTGCCCACGGTAATTATGGGTTTGATGCCTATAATACTACCACATGGCAGACTTTGGTAATTCCCCCAAGTGTACTTGGTTTGGTTGCTGGTGTGACTTTGGATGAAGTAGATTTTTACTTTCAAAGCGGTTTCCCTGAATGCTACATAGATGACATATATCTTCAGTTTGGTAGCACACCTTCAACTGCGACTGGAGATTATCTTCCTAGAGGCGGCTATGAAGGCACGGCTCAGGATTTAAAGGATTTGATTGATTTGATAGGTGCAACTCCTGGTATTATATCTTTAACTGGAGACGGTGTAGACAACACGGATCCTGATAATCCTGTAATTGATTTAAGCGATTGGCTCTTAAAGGAAGATGTATTGGATGAAGATGACATGGCAAGTGACAGTGCAACCAAAACAGCCTCACAGCAGAGTATAAAGGCATTTGTACTGAACAAAGTAGCCTCCACAGTAAAACTGCAGGGTGGATATGATGCCTCTACAAATACCCCAAACCTTACAACCCCTTTTGGTGTAAAATATGGGGACCAATACATAGTGACCGTTGCAGGGACTTTCTTTGGTGCCAATGTGGAAGTGGGTGACTCCTTGATTTCCTTGGCGGATGACCCAAGCACATTGGCAAATTGGATGCTTTTGCAGACCAACCTGGATGCAGCAGGCATCAAGACACTTTATGAAAGCAATTCAGACACCAATGCACTCACCGATGCGCTACTAGCAAAACTAAGCGCAATAAGGACACGAACCATCTATACAAACGCCACGGCAACAGGTACTTTAAACCTTGACCTGAGCACCTATGTTAGATTTGATTTAACGGTTACAGGCAACCTAACAATAGGATTTAGCGCACTTTCTTTAGATGCTGACATGGAAGGTATCAACATACATAATCCTGATGGATATACGGTTGATTTCGTCAGCGAGTTTCTTCCAAATGACGGTAGTGAGGATTTTGATTTCACGTTATGGGAAGATTGCCATGTTGCGTTAAATGTAAAGAATATAGGTAGTGGTACGGAGCTTATTTATTACAGAACACAAGGAGAAAAATTGAACTAATGGGACAAAGACGGGCTACATATAGGCAAAGGGAAGTCATATTGGATACTTCATTAAGATTTACGGTAGATATTACAACGTATTTTACCATACCTACAACGGGTGGCGGTTATCTTTATGATGTTGATTGGGGTGACGGAAACCAAAGTTTGGCACAGACAGGAAACGCAAGCCACAGTTACGGCTCATCAGGTGAATACCAAATCACAATAACTGGTGCTTTCCCAAGATTTTATTTCAATAATACAGGGACTAAGCTGCAATTAAAATCCATTGACCAATGGGGCGATGTTGGTTATTCAGCAAATCAGACTAATGCCTTTTATGGCTGTGGACACTTAGAAACTATTGCAGACGATGTAAGTTGGTTCGATAGTATTGTTTATGGTACTAGAATGTTTAGAGGGTGCGCCAGTTTAACAGCTTTACCATCCTCAAGCCATTTTGCCTCACTTGTTAATGGTGAAGAAATGTTCAGGGACACTTACAGCATGGTTTTGAACGACGGCTTGAATTTCCCACTTTTACAAAATGCAAACAGCTTATTTAGGTTAAGAACGACAGTGCCAGTAAATATACCAGATAGCTTAGTATTTGGTTCACTCACAACTGCAAACCAAGCGTTTTACAATACCTTAATGAGTGTTGCGGACTATTCAAAACTATTGATAAATGTA
>JAGRJR010000203.1 GCA_020442635.1 Lysobacterales bacterium | reverse complement strand
ATGAAAATAAATACAGCGACCCAGTTTTTATACCCATTCCCATCATCGCTTTTTACACGTGTGACATTTATTTTTTCAACTCAACTATTTAGTCAAATGCTGTCCGAGACCTTTGCTCAATTCATGAACAAAGATAAAAAGCGAAATAGCTGTGTATTGGACTGCATTTTTCGCCTTGATTGGCACATTTTTAATTCTTTTTCTCAATTGCCCAGAATCAAGCAAAGGTCTCTGTCCACATATTTATCTTCTGTTCTTAATAACTCATTCATCAGATTGACGAGCTCAATGATCAATTGCTTTGTTAATCTCCTGACTTTATCATTTTGCTGGCGGGATTTAGAGATTTCGACGAACAAAATGATTTCCTTTAACTTGAACGAGAGTTCAATCATAATGAGGTAATAGATATGCAATTAACAATTACAGGTCATCAACTCGAAGTTACCGATCCTATCAGAGAATACATTGATACAAAATTTGAGCGCATCAAGCGACATTTTGATCAAGTGTTGAATGTACATGTAATCATCAGTGTCGAAAAAGTTAGACATAAGTCTGAAGCCACGATGCACATTGGTGGAAGGGATTTTTTTGCAGAATCAACCGAAGACCATTTGTATAAGTCCATTGATTTATTGGTGGATAAATTAGATAAACAAATCAGAAGGCATAAAGATAAAATGACGAATCACCATAATGTAGAAGCGATAAAAATGAACCAAGCAGCTTCTTGAAGCCGAAATTAAATGTTTAAAGCAAGGCTTAACTATCTGAAGTTAAGCCTTTTTGTTTGTCATGAAAATAATTGATATTTTAGAAGAGAATAAAATTCTGATGAATTACCACTTCATCAGTAAGAAACGACTGTTTGAAACAATTGCGGAAATATTAGGCGGTAATCCACAAGAAGTGAATAGTATTTATCATGGATTGGTTGAACGTGAAAAATTGGGAAATACATCTTTAGGTAATGGTGTAGCCGTACCGCATGGTAAATGTGAAGGCATTGAAGAAATCAAAGCCTGTGTGATCAAATTGTCACAAGGAGCAGATTATGAATCTATTGATGATGTTGCAGTAAATGTGGTGATTGGTATAGCTTTCCCGGAAAAGACTCATGTTAGTCACAGAACTTTAATGAAAGACACTGCACACTTGTTTAGGCAACATAGACTTTATAAAAAAATGATGCTCGCTGAAAATCGCGAACAATTTATGGCTGAAATTATGAATGGTTTTCAATTATGCAACAGTTAGTGGTCGTTACAGGATTGTCAGGAGCTGGTAAAACAGTGGTGCTACGCTCGCTTGAAGACATGGAGTTTTATTGTGTTGATAATATGCCAATAAATATGCTGCCACAACTGGTCAATCACATCAATCAGGATCCTGAGTTTTATCCTAAAGTGGCTGTGGGTGTTGATGTCAGGAGTAAAAATCAGTCATTAAGCGAATTGGAATTTCTGCTTTCCGAAATAGATCAGTCACAAATAAAAATCAGAGTCATATTTTTGTCCGCCGATAAAAAAACTGTATTGAAAAGATACAATGAAACCAGAAGACGGCATCCTTTATCTAGCCACCATAATAGTTTCAGTTTGACTGAAGCCATTGCCATTGAAAAGCAATTAATGGATACTGTGAAACAGCAGTCGGATTTGGTGATTGACACTTCCCAGCTAAAACCACAACAATTAAGGCAACAGATTTGGCAAATAATGAGCCAACCCAATGAACATGTGGCTGTCATTGTGAAGTCTTTTGCTTTTAAACGAGGCGTACCTTTTGATGCTGACTTTGTGTTTGATGCACGCTGTTTAACAAACCCATATTGGCAATCTGAATTGCGTACTTTAACTGGAAAAGATCAGGCTGTTCAGGATTTTCTTGGTAAAGATGACATGGTTAAAGACTATTTAAAGGACTTGTGTTATTTTTCAAAAAAATGGATCAAACAATTTGAAGCGAATGATCGCAGTTACATCACCATAGCAATTGGTTGTACTGGTGGCCAACACAGATCAGTTTTTTTGGTGGAGTCTTTGCACCAATATCTTGAGAAAAAATCAATTAAAAATATGGTACAACACCGAGAACTCGACTGATTCAGCCTTTTCTCTCATAAAACTCAAATGCCAGAGGATAATCCTTGTTGCTTTCTGAAATGGGTATATAAGTGGTTCTGATGTTGTTCTATATATGCCAATCTATGGCTGTAAAATAAGTGTCACCATCAAATTCGTAG
>JAGRJR010000202.1 GCA_020442635.1 Lysobacterales bacterium | reverse complement strand
TCAATAAATAATGACCTATAAAACTGATAATTAAATACAAAAGGCTGATGTTAGGCTCTAAAGCTCATGATTTTGAGGTTTAATTGCTGGCCTTGAAGATTATGGTCAATTTCATTGAATTTGCCTGTTTTGAACCGAGTAGGACTGTTGCCGAAAGATTCTGCTGGTTAGTTTTGATGGATATTTATCTATTCCAAAGCTGGAATAAGTTTCAGTTCTTTGGCAATTTGCTTACTCATTTGTTTTTGTACCGACTGTTGTGATTCCTATGGATTTAGTCTTTCAAGGTGTCTGTCCGGTTAGTTTCTTTGTTGTCTTCCTTAAAAAAATCTAATCTTTGTTACTGTTGAGAAGATTCTACGGATCTGGCCAAATAATTAAATCAGGGTCAGGCCATCGGAATGGATTTGAGGAAAAGCTTGTGTTACTCATCCAGTCGACACAAGATTGAACCTGCTCAGGTCGTCCAGTAAAGGTAAAATACCTGGAACAAACTTGATTCGCCATGATTTGACTGCATGTGTTCATGGTTTTGGGTCGATAATTGGTCATATATTGTTGTGCATATTGCCATGCCAATTGCTGTAACACTGTGCCTGTGGCCTGACTGATTTCTGCGGGAATGCTTGCACCTTCTGGACTGCGTTTATTGACAATGGCAAAACTGACAGCCGCGACATAGTAAATGCCTTCAGCATTTAAGTGAACGGTGTCATTAAACAAGTCATCAATTTTTTCAGCATCGCTGCCAGTAAAACCAGGGACCTGATCATCTAAAATATTTTGTAATAGATTGGCCAAGGCCCAACCCGCTGGAATGACATTAATGGCTCGTGTTTTTCCTTCCTGCTCAAGCACCAAGTTAACCTTGTCTGCCACACATTCCCATGCATTGAGCATCAATGTTTCAAAGCCAATCCAATCCTGTGGATCATTGGGATCAATGTTTAACCATGAATGATAAAAATAGCTTTCTCCGGCACTATTTCCTGCCAACAACCTGTTGTGGTAATGGTGTAACAAGCTGTTGGTGTTTTCCCAACGTATCACATCCATGATGTCATGGCGCTCAGTGATCAATAAGGCATCATATATTTCATTGGTGCCAATGGTTGCTGGCGATGCCAGTTCTGCAATGACATCCATATCAAAAGTATCTCGATTTTTTCCGGTGTGATATCCGACCCAATTATTAGGTGGCATTTGATTGCCACTGGTTCTTACTCGGATAGGAGAGCCAATGCCGTTTTGCTGATTCCATTGATAAGTCACATTCAATGACTCACTGATCAACTCCAAATAGTCAGGATAGGGGTTATCCATCAGGCTGTGGCCAGAGATAAATGCATTGTTTTTAAAAGGATCAAAATCACTTTGATAAATCACATCCCACTGTTGTGCGTGAGTCCGGTTGCTGGCAAAAAATACCATATAACAGATAAATATTTTTTGAACGTTTTTCATGATAAGTGTTGAGCAATTGCAATATTGTCATAGCTTAGCAAAAGCTGATGAAACAAATTGATTTATATATGTGCATGACCTCACATTTATTGGATCACTCATGATCTTATCTTTTCCTCCTCCGTTTGGTGAGAACTGAGCTTGAGCAAACGCGTTACTTGATTAGCATCATCGATCTGGATTTTTTGATAACTTAATAATTGTAATGATTGATGGGACGATGAACCCTTTTAAAGGGCTTAACAATATTTTCAAACTATTCATGTCAGCTACGCCAATAAGTTGCGATATAACCAGAGATCCAATGCATACCCACATCAAGATCAGCGCGTACTTTTTATGTAGAATTACCCATATTAAACTGAAAATGATTGTTATTCGAATCAAGCTTTGGATACCGTACATTTCTATAAAGAATTGAAAGTCGTTAATATCTACTAACAAGCTATAAATTTTGAATGCGTGATAAATGATTAAAAAGCCAGCTAAGATGTAAATGACTGTCTGTGAATAATTAAGGCTTTTCATTGTTCTGAATTTACTGTCAAGATCTCATATTTTAGAAATCGAGTGTAATTATCATAGTGCCAATGGTCACCATAAAAAATCAAACTTGCTAAATCTAAGCCCTTCTGCGCAGTTTTGTGTTTACTCGGCTATAAATACAAGGGTTTTTGTAATATTTCCTTTGATGGGCTTAGAAATCGCTTTTTCGTGATTTTGTTACGCTTTGGATGGAGGGATTGTGATACAATCTCGTTTCTTTATTCTAACAGCAGTGACTTCGGTTTATGGCGGATAATTCAAGCGACATCATCAAGATTAATATAGAAGATGAGATGCAAAAATCATACC
>JAGRJR010000201.1 GCA_020442635.1 Lysobacterales bacterium | reverse complement strand
TGCAAAAGCTAGCCAATGAAATCATTGCAGCTCAAGAAAGAGAAATCAAAGAAATGAAAGCTTTAATTAAAGATTTGGAGTAGTTAAATCGCATGAGCTTATCAATTCATGCCTGAATAAATTAAGAGTTGCCTACAATTGGAACCTGTTTTTAGGGATATTTATGGCGCATTTTTTTTTTATTTTTGCAACCGTTCCTGGGTACATAGTTCAAAATGAATAGTTTCATTAAAGCTTTTCAAAACTTTAGTCATTGGAAAAAACAAAAATGAATAATAATGATCAACTAACAATCGGAAAACTGGCCAAGCTAGCGGGGGTTAATGTTGAAACCATTCGATATTATCAACGAATTGAAATGATTAGAGAACCAACAAAACCTATGTCAGGTTTCAGGCATTATGACGCATCACTGGTAAACACCATAAAATTCATCAAGCGTGCACAACAACTTGGTTTTGTCCTTGCAGAGATCAAAGAACTTCTGAATCTCGGCGAGCGAAATTGTCATGATGTCAAAGAGCTGGCGATTGCTAAGAGACAAAAAATCATTTATCAGCTGAAAGACTTAAACGCCATGAAAAAAGAACTGGATGGTTTGATTGATGCCTGCGAAAAAACAGAGGACACCCCTAACTGTGCTCTGATTGATTCTTTGGCAAAATCACCTTGACTCTGGGGCTAGCTACGGACTTTATAATCCAACACTTTTATAAAAGAATGAATCCATGATCTCGAATAAGAAAACCATTCTGACAGCGACATTGGCGGCAATAGGAGCCAGCGCTTGTTGTATTGGTCCACTGCTGTTGCTTAGTTTGGGTATCAGTGGAACATGGATCAGTTCATTGACTGCAATGGAGCCATACAGTCCTATATTTGCTGGGATAACGATCATCTTATTGTGTTGGGCTTTTTATAGGCTCTACATCACTCCAGAGCAATGTGATGATGGCAAACTATGTGCTGACAAGAGGGTTTTGCGAAATCAAAGAATTATATTCTGGGTTATTTGCTGCGTACTTATCAGTATGATTACATTCCAGTACTATGCTGAATATATTATCGATTAAATCATCAAGAGGTTAAAAAATGAAACAACCAAAATTATTAATGAGCATGGTTTCCATCTGCTTGCTGATATTATCAACCAATGCTTTGGCCACCAACCAAGTAGTCAAACTAGCGATTGAAAACATGACATGTAAGATGTGTGATATTACGGTCAGAAAAGCGTTTGAAAAAGTTGATGGAGTCACTGAAGCTACTGTTGATTATGAGACTAAAACCGCTCAGGTCACATTCAATCCAGAAAAAACCACTACAATACAAATAGAGGAAGCCTCTACAATGGCTGGATACCCGGCAAAATTAATCAAAGAGTGAATCCATGCTGTTAGAACCCAATCTTAATTCAACCATTACTTGTCCGCATTGTAAGGAATCTAAAGCTGAAACTATGCCAACAGATGCATGCCAATGGTTTTATGAATGTTCATTCTGCAACATTGTGCTAGAACCTAACAAGGGCGATTGCTGTGTATATTGTTCTTTTGGAACTGTTAAATGTCCACCCATCCAGTTAGGTGATTCATGCTGTGGCAGTAGTAAGTGATCAACAATCGCACTCTTGCAATGACTTAATGATGCCACAATCACCAACTTTTTGATTATTTGAGCAGGAGTTAGTAAGAGCTTCTAACTGTGTTTTTAGATGTCTAAGTTCCTTCATTTTAATTTTAACCAGCTTGACTTGATCATTGATGAGTTCGTTCACTTCTTCACATACGGCATTGGGATTGTCACGGAGTTCATTAATTCTCTTGATGTCACTCAATGATAGGTCCAAGTGGCGGCAATGCTTGATGAATTCCAATTGATCAATGACTTTAGAGTCATAAACCCTGAAGTTACCTTCTGTTCTGCCTGCTGATTTAATGAGGTTTTGAGTTTCGTAGTAACGAATGGTTTGAACAGGGAGATCGGTTTTTTTAGATACTTGTCCGATTTTCATATTTTACTCTTGACTCTATAGTGGCTATAGATATTAAACTGCATGCTTGATAAAAACAAGTACATTCAAATGTCAGATTCTTGCGGTAACAGTTGTAACAATACAGCGCAAAGTACAGATCAAGTCACAAAGGTTCCTGATCATGGGTTGGTCAGTACTTTTGAGGTGACCAAAATGGACTGTCCTTCTGAGGAAAGCATGATCCGCATGGCACTTGAGAATTGTCAGTCTTTAAAAGCCATGGACTTTGATATTCCTGGAAGAAGGTTAAAGGTCTACCATGAAGATGGTATCGATGAAATTCAA
>JAGRJR010000200.1 GCA_020442635.1 Lysobacterales bacterium | reverse complement strand
TTTGCAATGTCGATCTTTTTGGTGAAGGGTTTGATGTCCCTGCAATTGAAGCAGTCACAATGTTGAGACCGACTCAATCTCTTGCGCTTTATCTTCAGCAAGTGGGCCGAGGGCTTCGAAGATCCACTGGAAAAGAACAAACTATCATTCTTGATCATGTCGGAAATTGCGAACGCCATGGATTACCTGACGAAATTAGAGATTGGTCTTTAACTGGAATAGATAAAAAAAACAAAAGCAGTATACAATCATCGACTGCCGTTCGCATTTGTCCGAAATGTTTTGCTGCACAATTCTCTCATGCGATCTCATGCAATTTCTGTGGGTATAAATTTGATATCAAAGTTAGAAAAATAGAACATCAAGATGGCGATCTCATTGAAGTAAACAAAGAAGCATTAAAGAAAAAAAGGAAGTTAGAACAAGGGGTTTCTAAAACATTTGATGATCTAGTCGCACTAGGAATTTCAAGAGGATACAAGCGCCCACATTTTTGGGCCAAGTGCGTTCACAATGCGCGTCAGAGGAAGAAACTATTTAAAGGGTAGCTCGTGAAAGAAATTGATCTCGTTAAAAAAATAATGGTCAAAGCCTCGAAACTTGGTCTAAGGTTGTTCCGAAACAATACGGGAACAGGTTGGACTGGAAAAAAAATGAATGTATCAAAACCGACTCAGGTTTTAATAACACCACAAGATATAGTGCTCCGAGATTTTAGACCACTACATGCGGGGTTGTGTAAGGGGTCATCTGATACAATCGGTTGGGCATCTGTCACTATAACTGAGGACATGATCGGTAAAAGATTCGCTGTTTTTTTAGGCTGGGAATTTAAAACCTCAAAAGGCAGGGCCTCTGAATTCCAAAAGAACTTTATTAATAAAGTAAACGAAGACGGTGGAATCGGAGTGATCACATATGGTGAAGATCAGGCATTAGATTTTTTGAGGAAGTTTGATGTCTGAAAATGGTTCAACCAGAAAGTACGACTTTGTCGGACTAAATAAAGAATTATTGAACCACGTTGGTGAGCTGCTTATCGCTTGGCTTCCTGGCGGAAAGATGGTCACCAGTAATGAATACGGGTGTGGAGATTTAACTGGAGCCCCCCCAAAGGACGGTAAGGGTGGATCACTTAGAGTAAATGTCACCACAGGCCAGTGGTCAGATTTTGCAACGGGTGAATCTGGTGGGGATTTAATTTCTCTTTACGCTGCAATATTTTCAAAAACTCAATCAGAGGCTTATCTTGAGTTGAGAAAATCTAATTTTTTAAATCTAAACGGCGGAAATGTTAAAGTGCAGATTCAAAATAAAAACATAGTTGCATCGGTATTCCAGCCGCCAGGATCTCACACGCCGCCTCCAGACTTTTATTATGAGAAGTACGGAGATCCAATCCACGTTTACACATACAAAGACAAATCAGAAAACATTTTATTTCACGTTGCCAGATATGAAAAAGGAACAATAAAAGAATTCATTCCATATTCTTACACCGGAAAACAATGGATCAAAAAAATGTGGAAAGAACCAAGACCGCTTTATGGGCTTTGGAGATTAAGAGATGGATTTCCTGTTCTTGTTGTTGAGGGCGAGAAGGCAGCAGATGCTGCGTATGAAATGTTTTCAAAATGGTTTGATATTGTCTCGTGGCCAAGTGGTGCTCAAGCATACAAAAAAGCTGACTGGTCCCCAGTTTATGGAAGAGAGATTGTTTTGTGGCCAGACTGCGATATGGCAACAGCAACATCAGAAGCTGACTGTAGAAAGTATGGAGTAAATAAAGGTGATCTAATTCCAAGTTATGCTCAAGTTGGAACAAAGGCAATGCTTGGTGTCGCAGAACTTCTTCAAGATCATTGCAATCAAATAAGACTTATAGATGTAAACGGACACGATAGATACGCAAGAATTCATGAAGGATTCGATGCTGCTGATGCACTCAAATTAGGATGGGATATTGAAGCGCTAAAGGAATGGGCTTCAAAAATAACCATTCCAATAGGAGTTGATGGCCACCCAGATAAAAAAAATGAAACCCTCCCAAGCTATATGCCTAAGCAGAGTAAAACTCATTCCGCTGTAGAGTCTGAGTTGGTCCCAATGCCTCAAGGTGATCTTGAAGATGGAGAAATTTCGGTAAGCTTCCAAGAACTTTGGATGGATCTTGGATTATCAACAAAGAAAAATGGACTATCAGTAATCCAGAATATGGACAATGTAGTAAGAGTTTTTGATAGGCATCCGGCTTTTAAAGACTTCGTTTGGATCGATACCTTTCACAACAAAATGTTTACAAGGGGTATAGAGTACAAGAATTTAGACTCCTATAGGGAG
>JAGRJR010000001.1 GCA_020442635.1 Lysobacterales bacterium | reverse complement strand
TTTCTAAATTTAAATAATCTTCCTTGTGGCAAAAGAGCCCTTTTGCAGTATTTGCCTATTACCCTTTGAGCGATGAGGACGCCTTATTAATGATCAATGGGGAAGCTCAAAAAACCAGTCTCCGATGTGCCGAAATGATCTGCAACAATGATTATTTTGCAATCAACAGTATGAATCAAGATGATAATGAAAATACAATCCTGAAAAATTTAATAGAAAATCAAATCATTTGCCCTGCTCAGCAAGACAATTAAACCGTCACCTATCCAACTCAACAAACTACTCCCCAGTCTTTTCGTACATTTTCCTGTACTTTATTAGCAAAAAGGTGTAAAAAAATAAGCATCTCGAGGTTGATTGATTGGCAAGCCGACAAATAGATCAGCACCAATCTCAAATTAAATCAGTCAAACCAAGATTCAGGAGGGGTTATGAACAAAACATTTTTTATTTTTCTGAGTATCACTCTGGCTTATCAATGCGCCGGAGCTGAGTTTACCGTAAATACCACCACCGACTCAACTGACATGGCTCCAGGAAATGGACTGTGTGCTGACAGTCAGGGGCTGTGTTCCCTCAGGGCTGCAGTGATGGAAACCAATGCACTTGCAGGCGCTGATGTGATTTACTTACCACGAAATAACTCCTATGCCTTGACCTTGGCTAACAATGCGATAGACAGTGATTTACGTGGTGACATTGATATACGCGATTCGTTGTTTTTATCAATAGAGAACCCATTAATTCCGGCATCATCTGTCAATGAAATACCCGTGATTGCAGCCAATGAAACGCATCGGGTTTTTGAAGTCCTGGGAGGCCAGGATGTAACTTTAGCTGGTTTAGGTATAGTGTTTGGTTATGCTGAAACCAGTTTGAACGAGCCTGGAAAAGGGGGTGCTATTCGGGTTGACAGTGCGGTTACCAATTTCAATTTACTGAATTCTTACCTGCTGTTTAATGCAGCTACTTTTGGTGCTGGTTTACATTCAACAGCAACCAACACATTGGTTTCATTCTCAGACATATCCTACAACACCACTATAGAGCCAAACAGCGGAGGTTCTGGTGGAGCGGCCATCTTTAATCTACTTGGTGGTTTAAGAGTTCAATACAGTTCAATCCACCACAATGTGATGTCAAGTGGTGCTACAACAGGTGGTACAGCCGTCCAAGTTGGCTCAACAGCTGCAGATTCTTTCATTTTCAGCACAGTCATCAGCGCCAATGGAAGGGGTTCAAAAGTGGCTGATACCCTGATGGCTGGTGTGGAAACCAATGATGCCAGTATCTACTTAATTAATACCAACCTCACAGACAATACCAGTTATGGGTTAATTTTCGGTGGAGTAACCACACCTCGAACTTTGTTTGCAAGAAATAGTGTCTTCGCGGGGAATGACAACCGAGATTGTCTACTGATAAACTCAGGACCCAGAAACCTGGGAGATGGTGCAGGTAATGGCCATAATTTAAGTGGCGATACCACCTGTAGTCTACCAGGTAACAGCAATAACTTTAACAACACTGACCCCAAACTCAGTCAATTGATCTCTGTATTTTCAGACACTTCATTGATTTTCAAAACCCAATATCCGCTGGGAGGAAGCCCCTTGATTGACAACGGCAGTCAGCTGGCTCCAGACTCTGGAAACCCCAATGCCTGTCATCAATTTGACCAAAGACTGGTTGAAAGACCCGTTTATGGTGGCTATACCTTACGTTGTGATATCGGCGCTTATGAACTGGATGATGTTATTTATCGCAATGGTTACGAGCAGGATTTGAGTTAATCAACAGACACAGAGCTTACAAATTCCTAAAAACATAAAATTTTGCGCCATCGCTGCCTGTTTAAATGGAAGCAGTGATGGCTAAATCAGCCTAAATTCAGCACCAGACAAACGCAAGAACCAATAGCAAACCATAAAGATCACCAAGCAAAACCAGTTCGCCGTTCATGGCATCAATCATATGAACCTGCTATCCTCACTGGTCTTTGAACAATTCAATATTGAGTGAGCCACATAATCAAACTCGCTCCAATAAAAACTGTGTTTGAATCTATCTTCTGAAAGATGACTTTCCAATTGGTTGATGAATCCTATAATCTGACTTAAACTTTTAACTTTGACAACCTAAGAAGCGCATTTTGAAATTGAACAAACTCAGGCACATATCCATCTACTTCAAACAATTGGGCTTATTATGCAAAGTTTAACTTTTATCGCAGGTGGCTCAAAAGGTTTGGGAGCAGCACTGGTTAAAACCTTTGAAAATAATCAGCATGAGGTACTTGAGTTTTCCAGATCCGGTCAACAAGCCAATCACATTGATTGTGACTTCAATCAAACAGAAAAAGCCCTACACACTTTCAAACAAACTTTTGCCAAGGTCGATGAAAAATCTGTTAACAGCATCAATTTGATCATCAATACCGCTGTATTGCAACCATTTGGCAGTTTATTAAAGGCTGACGAACACACCATTGAACAACACATACATATCAACATCACCGCCACGATGTATTTATTGAAAGCTTTCATCACTGCTTTTCAACAAACTCCATGCAAAAAAACCATCAGCTACATTTCTTCAGGTGCGGCCCGTCGTGACATTCCTGGCTTGGCCATGTATTCAGCCAGCAAAGCTTTTTTTGAACGCTTTATCGATACCACAGCCACAGAACAAAAGGATTGTGAGCACCCCATCGATTGTATGATTATTAATCCGGGTGTCATGGACACAGGCATGCAAGTTGAAATCCGCGCTCAAGACAAAGCCGACTTTCCCATGGTGGATATGTGGCAGGACTTACATGATCAAGGCAAACTGGCTCAACCAAAAGCCATCGCTGAAGTATGCTTTAATTTGATCACCCATACAGGTCAAAACTCCGGATATTACACGGCACAAAATTATTTGAGGCAATAGATGTACCTGGTTCCTTTTCGTCATTTTGTTATTGATTCCCCTTACAATAAATCAGAGACATTGAGTCTTTTGGAGAAACATACAGAGGTATATCCAACGAGTCAGACATACAATCAGCCAAGAAAATTCATAGGTTCTCTCGATGATGATGGTTTCAAGATTCAAAATAAATTGCATCGATTTTATGAAAATGATTTTAACCCTGTAGCCAAAGGCACTGTCACCGAAATAGGAAGTCATGGTTCAATAAATGGCTATTTCCGCCCTACTTTTTACACCTGCGTTTTTATGCTATTTTTTTTGGGATTTGCTGTCAAAGAATTAATCAGCTCATGGCTAGAACACGGTGACGCCAACTGGGTAAACTTCGTATTTCTCTTAATAGGATATTTATTGATGCAAATCAGCTTTTGGGTTGAAGCCAACAAACTTGAAAATAACCTAGGTCATCTTCTAGAAAGTCATGATTGAGATCATTATTCAAAACTTGAATTGACTAAATAATCTGGCATAAAGAAGTTTTTCATTTATGATTGATACATCAAAAACACAGAGGTTTCATTGAGTCGCAAAATTGAAAACTGGAAACAGGCCAATGCCATTTACAAAACATTGGACCACTTACCATTGGATGATGCTTTAAAAGCAGTGTCCACTTTGGAGGATGTTCCAGCAGAGATCACTCAAATCATCATACAACTCATCAAAGCAGCACAAACCACCAATGAATATGTACATAAACAACTGATAGATATACCTCAGTTAAATGATGTAAATGATCACAAATTGAACCCAGGTGACCAAATGGATCAGTATGAGTTGCTGGAAGAAATTGGCCGCGGGGGTATGTCCATCGTGTATCGGGCCCATAGATTACACGCTGAAAATCAAAAGCCAGTGGCCATTAAAGTTTTCTCTGGCATCGGCCAAGACACCAAGCTGCATCAACACTTTATTGCTGAACAACAAATTCTGTCAAACCTAACTCACCCTAACATCATCACCATGCATCACGGCGGCACCACACCACAAGGTGTGTCGTTTCTGGTCATGGAATTATTACAAGGTGCGAAAAACATTGATGATTATGCAGCAGCAAATAAACTGACTGACAAAACCATTATCGGCCTGGTGCTACAGGCCGCTGAAGCCATCAGTTATGCCCACAGCCAACTGGTTATCCACCGCGACATCAAACCGTCCAATTTGTTAATCAGCCAATCCGGTGAATTACGGGTGGTGGATTTTGGCATAGCCAAACTCATTGAACAGGAACAGGTTAACGACCAGAATACCATCCTGGCTTTAACACCATCCTACGCATCACCGGAGCAAGTCAATGGCCAACATATATCAGTCCAAACAGACGTCTTTTCCCTCGCAGTTGTGGCGGTTAGATTATTGAACGGTAAATCGCCTTTTTCCATGGACCGAGCCATCAAGTCTTGTGCACAAGATGAACAACAAATAGAGCAGGCTCTAAAAAATAAAAAAATTGACAGTGATTTGCATAACATACTCAACAAGGCACTTAAAACAAATCCTGCGTTGCGTTATACCAGCATGCAACAATTTGCCGACGACCTAAGCGCCTGGTTAAAGCATGAGCCAGTCAGTGCCACACCCGATTCCCTGTTTTATCACATCAAAAAGTTTGCTGCACGCAGAACAGCCTTGTTTGCCAGTTTGCTTACCTTGTTCTTAACCTTAAGTGCAGCGATTTTTATCCTCAGCTGGCAATACAATAAAATCAAAATTGAGGCCGCTAAAGCAGAAGCTGTGAAAAATTTCATGCTCAATGCTTTTGAGTCAACTGATCCAGATGTGCATGGTGGTGAAAAAATTTCAGCACATCAGCTATTAAACACTGCTGCTAAAAAACTCAGTCAAGGCACTGACATGGACAAGAACATCAAATTCGATTTGCTGCAAACCATTGGCATTGCATACAGCAAATTGGGAGATTTCGATTCTGCCCAAAAATACATCAAACAATCTCTGAACATCAAAGCTGATAATGGCCAATCCCTTTCCTACTTGGCCCAGATTCTTTTTGAACAAGCAGAATATGATGAGCTGAAAAATTTGATTGAAACGGCGAACACCAGCCATTTTCAGACTGAAGAACTGGCGCGATTGACCAGGGCACAGGCACGACTCATGGCCAGAAATGCAGAATTTAATCAAGCCATTGAAATGGTGAACCATTTGAATGCCACATCCCCCTCACTGGATTACATCCTTAATCAGCAATTATTAGCGGAACTTTATTTTTACCAATCCAAACCTGAACTGAGTATCCTTACCCTGGAACATTTGTTAGCTGATACTAAAATTGATCCAAAACTGTCATCGGTAATGGATCTGAGTAAGGATTTGGCGGAATATTATCTTGAAGTGGGTGATTATCAACATGCATTAACTACCCTGGATGACTTAATCAACACCCAAAAACAACTGTTGGGCGAAATTCACCCCACTGTGGCTAAGACCACCAAACTTCTTGGCTCTGCCTATATGCACAATGGTGACATGCAACAGGCGCAAAAACTCCTCGAGCAATCCTTTACTTTAAACACCCAAATATTTGGTGAACACAGCGTCCAAACAGCCTATGACTTAAATACTCTGGCAGTCATTTCACACCAGGAAGGAGACCTGGCTAGGGCGATAAATTATATGAAACAAGCCGTTCAAATTTTTGAACAACAAAAGGCACTTGATAATACCGACAATCTCGAAATCAAAACCAATCTAGCATCATTGCTTAATATCAATGACCAATCTGATGAAGCCAAAACCATACTGCAAGAAGTGTTGTCGGTACAACAGGAAAAACTGGGAGAAACTCATGACTCAACACTTTATACCAAAAAAAATCTGGCCTATACTTTGTCTAAATTAGGTGAACATCAGGCAGCCATAACACTGATCAATCAAACAACTGAAGAAGCCCTTCGCAATTACGACATCAAGCACCCACTCATAGCCTCTTTGATTTATAACCAGGCGAAGATTTATCAAAACAATCAACAAACACGCGAAGCTTTGAACAAGTTTTTGGAAATCATTGACAAACAACTGCTGCAAACTACGCAACCTTTATACTCCAAAACCCTCAAAGCGATTGCTTACGGTTATGAACTTTTGGATGATTTTGATAATGCGCAAAAATATTACCTGCAATGTATTGAAAATCGTCTGCAATTATTTGGCCAAAACCATTTGAGAACTTTAGAGATTCAAATCCCTTACACTGAATTGTTGGTCAAGCACCAACATTTTGATCACGCCCAAAAAACTTTGAAGACGATGATAAACTCTATTGAAACCATGGGATTACAGGATCATGCTTATATGCAAAACATTCAACAACTACTAACTCAATACCCAATGTTAAAACCATAAATCAAGCCTCAATCATCTTGATCAGCCAACACAGAAACCAGCAGGGCTTTGGCCTGAGTCCAGCGCCGTTGTGCCTGCCGGCTGCTTATTTGCAAAATCTTCGCCACTTCATCAAAAGTAAAACCAAATAATAATTTTAATTCCAGAATTTCAGTATATTGTGGGTCAACTTCAGAAATAAATGACAAAGCATGATCAAAGTCTATCATGTCATAAGCGATCTCCTGTCCGCCTTCGACTGAAGAAATGGTGTGATGAACCACCCCTTCGCCGCGTTTTAAAGCATTCTTAGCACGCAGCTGATCAATCAAAAAGTTTCGCATTACACTACCCAAGGTACGTAAAAAATGAGTTCTGTTCTCGTAGTCATTGGGAATCGATTGGTATATCCGCTCATAAGCCTCATGCGCCAAGACAGTGGGAGTGATGGTGGCACCAGATGGCACCTTACTCAATTGATAACTCGCCATGTTTTTAATGTCCCGGTACAAAGCTTGATAAACATCACCCAACGACGACAGGCCAGATCCAGGTCTGTTTAATAACTGGGTAACTTCTAAATCATCAGGGCTTTGCATGTCATTATTTTATGACAAAACTGGCAAGTTTATGACTTTTTGAGCTTTTTTCGTCCAGATTTTGAGTTTTTCCCTCCAGCACGGGTGGTGATTTTTTTTCGATTGGGCTTCTTGGCACTTTGTTTCTTGGTCTGCTTATTGTTTGGTTTTTTTGGACTTGTCTTTTGACGCACCAGAGTTGGAGCAATTTCTTCCCGTTCAGCCAACTCAAAGCCCCGCTGATAAATCCGCTCAATGCTACCGCTAATCAATCGCTCGATTTTGCGCAAAAACCGTACTTCTTCTGGACAAACAAAAGAAATTGCCCGGCCTGATTGTCCAGCCCTTCCCGTTCGACCAATGCGATGTACATAATCTTCGGGTAAATAAGGCAGGTTGTAATTTAAAACAAAATCCAAGCCCTCAATATCAAGGCCTCGGGCAGCCACTTCGGTGGCGATCAACACCTGAACTTTGCCTGCTTTGAAATCCTTTAGTGAACGACGTCGTGTTCCTTGACTTTTATCACCATGACAAATAGCCGCTGGAATCTGTTGCTTCTTTAATCGATCAAGTAGATGGTCAGCTTGTTTTTTGGTGCTGGTGAACACCAAAATCTGATACCAGTTGTATTGATCCAATAAGGTCATGAACAAATCTATCTTACGTGCTTCATCCACTGGATAAACCACATGACTAACCGTGTCTGCAGTCTGATTGGCTTTATCCACTCGAATATCCAGGTGATTTCGTAAAATTTTGTGCCCTAATTCATTCATTGCTGGCGTGGTGGTGGCTGAGAATAAAAGGGTTTGTCGATTCTTGGCAGTTTCATTAATCAAGGCAATGGCGTCATTAATAAAACCCATATCCAGCATGCGATCCGCTTCGTCAAGTACCACATATTCAGCAGTTGACAAATCCACATATCCCGATTGTAAATGTTCAATCAATCTCCCAGGCGTAGCAATCAGTATGTCAGTACCTGCTTTGAGCTGCTGCGCTTGTCCACCCATTTTCACCCCACCGAAAACAGCAACAATATCCAAAGCCAAAAACTGGGCATATTCACCAATAGTATGAGCCAACTGTTCCGCCAATTCGCGTGTCGGAGTTAAAACCAGGCTACGAACCTGACCATTTTTGGCAGTTTTCGGTTGGTCAATTAACTTTTGCAACAAAGGCAAAGCAAAGGCTGCCGTTTTACCGGTTCCCGTTTGTGCATTGACTAACAAGTCTCTGCCACGTCTTGCAGGTACCAATGCCTGTTCCTGAACAGGTGTCACATGTTGATAACCACATACCTCAATGGCTTGTAAAATTTTGGGGTCTAAGCCCAGGGAAGAAAAATTCATGTCAATATCCGAAAATGAGCTGCCATTATAATCCAATGACCAAAGTGCTGCATTACGAAAGGATTGGTATTTGTGTGGAATTATCTACATCAGCAGGCTATAATTTTTTTCGATTCCCCCAAAGTCAACAATTAAATGAGTAAACAAGTAAACAATGCCACTTGGCAATTTACACCCACAACACCATTACAAATCAATTCAGTCTCAATCAGCGATGATGGTACACGTTGCGCTTTTGGCTCTTCCTTTGAGCGAGGCAGTGGTACTTTTTACACTTACCTGTTCGATGACCAAGGAAACCAATTATGGAAACAACCCATTTCATCTGGAGAAACTTACCAAGGCGTGTTTTGGGTGGCTGTCAGCGGTGATGGTCAATTTGTTGCTTCAGGGGGGGAAACAAGTGATTCCAAGGATAAAAACAACCCTGAGCCCGGTTATTTACAGGCATTTGCGGCAGACTCAGCTCAAGTATTGTTAAATATCAATCTGTATTCAAGAATCAATCAAGTCAGTTTAAGTCATGATGGCCAATACTTGGCAGTTTGCTATGGACATACCATTGAAATTTATCAATTAAATGAAGCTGCCACAGCTTATGCCAGTATTTTCAAAGACACATCTACCAGCTACAGCATCAATAGTTGTGTTATCAGCCATGATGGTAGTACAGTTGTGGCTTCAGGCATTCAATACGCAGATGATAACAATTCGACACCAAGTAACGATGCCACAACAAGCTCAACTACAAGCACCAGTGGACAGATAGTCAGCTACAGCATCAACAATGGCACAGTCAGTCCAATGGGACAATGTACGCTTGACTCGACCGGTTGTATGCGGGTGGCTGTGACTGATAATGGACAAATATGGGCCGCATCACTACATGACGGCAGTTGTGTGCTGGTTCATAGTTTGAAACCCAATGAGCTGGCTTGGCAATGTAAACCAGACCAATCTGATCTATCCCTGGCGTACGCGGTAGATGTGACTCAAACTGACATGGGCGATGTGTATGTAGCCTGTGGAGCCAATTTAGACAGCAAGACCAATGGTGGATTTTTGTATTTGGTTAAATCTGTCAGAATGGTATATGCTGATGATGGCTATCCCGAACCTTATTTTAAAGGCATCATTCAATGGTCAACACCTATCCAATTTGGTGTAAACCCCGGTGTTTCCCTGGATAAAAATGCCACCTACGTAACAGCAACTGACGGCAAACCAGATGGTCAAACGGTTAAAGAATCGGCAGGCAGCTTTTACCTATTTGAAGCAGCTACCGGAACGCTGATTTGGCAACAGAATACCAATATGATGAATTGGCCAATGATGTTGGCCCAGGATGGCGGTAGCGTCATAGGTGGCAGCGATAATGGTTCTGTCTATTACTGGTCATTGAATAACTAAGCTTCAAAGCAACCGTAAATGAGTGCGTATAACCAAAACCCGGTTTCAAAACATGCCATAACCCGTGCCATGGAGAATTTTCTGAGTAACTCCATGCTTACCAGGGGGGCGTTTTTGTTGTTTTCCTGGTTAACCGTTTGGCAAATGGGACGAGTTGTAGAGTACACCGAACATGCCAGTGTTTGGTTTCCAGCTGCGGGATTTACTTTTTCCTGTTTATTGGTTCTCGGTAGCAGAGCACTGATTCCAATCATGGTTGGTGCAGTGTTAATCACTATCTGGAATGGCAACCACTATCAATTGCCATTAAATACCAATGAATTGATATGGGCTGGTTTTTTATTTGGATTGGCTCACATAATTCCCTATGCACTGGGCGCAGCCATTATCAGTCGGTTGGCACAAAGGGACGAAGTCAGTGTACCTCAATTAATAGTCACTTTTTTATTGGTGGCTGGCATTTCTGCGTTTCTGGCAACCGTTTTGGTGATCACTTCATTGATCTTAACCAATCAAATGCCATTGGCAGACTTAACCAAAACTTTACTGCCATTCTGGATTGGCGATATGGCTGGAGTCATTGTGCTCACACCTTTGTTCAGTGGTATCTTGATAAAAATATTTCCAGAACCTAATGTCAAACTTGATGTATTTACCCATGAAGGTCTCGGCTCTAAAAAGAGGCTTTTGAACAAAATGAGCCTGAATGTCATCTTGATTATCATGACCATGTTACTCGCTTACCTGACAGAGTCATTTGAGAGTTCTTTTGCCATATTTTTCCTCGCAGTCACCCACATGTGGATTGCCACCACTGAAACCCCTGTTTTCAATATCATCAGTCTAGCTGTGAGCAGTATATTGATTGTACTGTTAGTTCATATACTGGAACTTATGGATTTTGTGATGGTGTATCAATTTGCCATTAATGTGATTGCCGCCAATGCATTATTCGGTATTGCGATCCCACAACTAAAAGCACACAATCAAGCGCTTGAAACCATGGTGTTTACAGACTTATTAACTGGCGTTTCTTCGCGCCATTATATGGAACAAAGGGCAGACCTGGAAATTGCCAAAAGCCATGAAAACAATTTACCCTTAACCATTGTAGTGTTTGATTTGGATGATTTTAAATTCATCAACGACCAATATGGCCACGCCGCCGGTGATCTGGCTTTACAAAAAGTATGTAATGCTGCCAAAGAAAAAATCAAAACCAACGATGTCATTGCCCGCTTTGGAGGTGACGAGTTTGTACTGCTGCTTCCGGGCCTCTCAAGCAATGACGCTTATGCATTGGTCAATGAAATCAAACAAAAAGTACAAGCCATCAGCATTGAAAGTACGAAACTGTCATCAAGCTTTGGCATTGCCAAGTTAAAAACCGGTGAGGACTACAAGTCACTTTTTCATCGGGCAGACCAAGCGCTTTATATTTCAAAAGAAAAAGGTGGCAACCATATAACCACTGCTTAACCTCACAGACTGTGCCCTACCACAGCTTATAGTAGTTTAGAGACCTTTGCTTGATTCTGTGCAATTAAGAAAAAGAGCTAAAAATGAACCAATCAAGATGGAAAACGCAGTCCAATACACGACCATTTCGCTTTTTTATGTTTAGGCTTTTTGCCTTCGGCAAGCCGACCAAACAACAAAACGAGCCTGTTATTATTTCGTGTTTTCCCTGACACTCATCGCTCCGCAGCTTGCGTGAAAATCTTTTTCTGAAAAAATTTTGGCAAGTTTTTCAACGCAGAGTGGCTCATTTTCAGGCTTTTTATCTTTGTTCACGAATCGAGCAAAGGTCTCTTAAAGAAGAGGAAATCAAGTTCTCAATATTTATCGACCAGAAACCCATGCGTTAATTATGTTTTTCTGGTCGACGCTGTGACACAGGGATGTGCCACCTTAAGCCGAAAGGCTCAAGTAAGGTCATAAAAGGCCTAGGTGAACTTTTTCAGGGCTGACTATTTATTACTTCCTTACTTTTCACCTTTGGCTTTTTTCTTAAGTCGTTTCTTCTCTTCCTTAACTGCCTTTTTCCTTTGTTTACGGCGGTGTTTTAATATCATGAAATAAAGTTCATCCTTATAAAACAAACGCTTTTTCTTCAACGATTCCACATAATCATCGGAAGGTGTTTCATGACCTTGTTGTACCCTGGTAATTTCATGAGCCAGTTGATCATATTCATTAAAAAAACGGGAAAAATGGTTGTTGTTCATTTTCAGGTGATGAATCTCAGCTTCATATTCCGGAAACTCGTGGTGTAAGTCGTGTTTTTCGCCTAACATATTTTCTCCTTTTATTATTTAATCTAAGTGTTTATTACATCCTAATCGTAAATGCTTATATAAGTCATGACATAAGTCAAATTTAGACTTTTCCGCCACTGTTTTTATCCATCGTCAACAATTTTCAGATAACCATTGATTTTCAGACAAATAATGAAAATAATGGAGTATGCACACAAATAACTCCTAAAAAATAATGGATTTAGACGCGTCTACTCAACTGTTTTCTCAAGCTGCCTTGCTGATGGTTACTGGCATGGGTTTTGTGTTTGCCTTTTTGAGTTTATTGATACTCGTCATTAAATTTGTGATTACACCCCTAGCAATCCGCTTTCCTGATGAAGCCAAAACTTCAGTATCAAATAATAATCAGCCACCAACGCAGGTGATTGCTGCCATAACAGCAGCGATCAAACAATATCGACGAAAACACCCACCCGGAACCCAATAAAGAATCCCATGACTGAATCGACCCAAGCCAAGCCCTTAGGTATCACCGAATTGGTGTTACGAGATGCCCATCAATCATTGCTTGCTACTCGCATGCGTTTAGAAGATATGTTGCCCATTGCACCAGTGTTGGATGAAGTGGGCTTTTGGTCCATCGAATCATGGGGCGGTGCGGTATTTGACTCCTGTATCCGTTACCTTGGTGAAGACCCCTGGGAACGTATCCGCGAATTAAAAAAGGTCATGCCAAAGACCAAACAACAAATGTTGTTTCGTGGACAAAACATTTTGGGTTATCGACACTATGCCGATGATCTGGTGGAAAAATTTGTTGAACGCTCTTATGCCAATGGTGTTGAAGTATTTCGTATTTTTGATGCCATGAACGATGTGCGC
Organism: Lysobacterales bacterium; assembly: GCA_020442635.1. Classification (GTDB taxonomy): domain Bacteria; phylum Pseudomonadota; class Gammaproteobacteria; order Xanthomonadales; family Marinicellaceae; genus Marinicella. The sequence goes on along the minus strand of JAGRJR010000001.1, from coordinate 77,405 downwards.
AACATGGAATCAGCAATCAAGGCAACCAACAAAGTGGGCGGCCATGCCCAGGGAACTTTAAGCTATACCGTCAGTCCGGTGCATGATCTGCAAGGATGGTTGACCATGGCCAAAAAATTAGAAGACATGGGTTCGGATTCGTTGTGCATCAAGGACATGGCAGGCTTGTTAAAACCCTATGTTGCCACTGAATTAATTACCGAACTCAAAAGGTGTGTCGACATCCCCATATCATTGCACTGTCATGCCACCACCGGTCTGAGTGTTGCCACTCACATGAAAGCCATTGACGCAGGCATTGATGTGATTGACACAGCCATTTCTTCGATGAGCATGACTTATGGACATTCTGCTACCGAAACCATCATTTCAATTGTTGAAGATACACCAAGAGACACAGGCATTGATTTACAAAAGCTGGAACAGGTAGCCTCCTACTTTCGTGATGTCAGAAAAAAATATAAAAAGTTTGAAGGCAGTTTGAAGGGCATTGATGCCAGAATTTTGACCGCCCAAGTACCTGGTGGCATGTTAACCAATATGGAAAACCAATTGAGAGAACAAGGTGCCAGTGATAAACTCAATGATGTATTAACTGAAATACCTCAAGTTCGTAAAGACCTGGGTTATATCCCGTTGGTTACGCCCACGTCACAAATTGTTGGTACCCAGGCTGTGCTGAATGTACTGACCGGGGAACGCTACAAAAGCATCAGCAAGGAAACTGCCGGAGTGCTCAAGGGTGAATATGGTGCCACAGCAGCACCTGTTAATTCAGAACTGCAATTACGTGTTTTGAATGGCGCAGAACCCATTACTCGTCGACCAGCCGATTTGCTAAAGCCAGAAGTAGATACATTAACTCAGGAACTGAAAAAGATAGCCCAAAAGGAAAATATCAAATTAGCAGAACATATCATTGATGACGTATTGACTTATGCGTTGTTTCCACAAATTGGCTTAAAATTCCTGAAAAACCGACACAACAAAGAAGCTTTTGAGCCAGCGCCACAAGCTTCAGCTGCAGAACCGACAACTCAATCCTCTGCACCACCACAAACTTCTGATTCAGTTGAAAATTATGCTGTTACAGTTGACGGCAAGGTTTATCAAGTTCAAGTAGCACCTTCTGGTGCTATTAGCCAGGTCACTGAAGCTGCACCAATGTCACCAACACCCGCAGCATCAAACAAAACATTGAACGCCCCCCTTTCGGGCAATATTTTCAAAGTCAATGTTAAAGCCGGCGACCAAGTCAGTGAGGGTGATGTTTTGATTATTTTGGAAGCCATGAAAATGGAAACTGAAGTGGTTTCAAGCCACTGTGGCACTGTTACAGAAACACACATAAAAGAAGGCGACCAAGTCAAAGTAGGCGATACTTTGTTGAGTTTTAACTAAATCATCATGGACGCTTTGAGCACTTTGTGGCAATCAACAGGTTTGGCTCATCTGGTTTGGGGCCAGGTCATCATGATGTTGGTTGGTTTAGGCTTGTTGTATCTGGCCATAGTCAAAAAGTTTGAACCCTTATTATTACTACCCATTGGATTTGGTGCTTTGTTAACCAATATCCCTTTGGCAGGCTTTAATGAAGCCGGCGGATTATTACATTATATTTATTATGCCGGCATAGACACGGGTATTTTTCCCTTGCTGATTTTTATGGGCGTAGGAGCAATGACTGATTTCGGCGCCTTGATTGCCAACCCCAAAATGTTATTACTTGGAGCAGCTGCCCAATTTGGTATTTTTAGTACTTTATTTGGCGCCATTGCGCTAAATGCAGTGCCTGGTATTGAATTCAGCTTACAGGATGCCGCCGCTATCGCCATCATTGGTGGTGCTGACGGGCCAACCGCTATTTTTCTGGCCTCAAAATTATCACCCGAACTACTGGGAGCTATTGCAGTAGCTGCCTATTCCTACATGGCACTGGTACCCATCATTCAACCGCCCATCATGCGCGCTCTGACTAATGAAGCTGAACGTAAAATTGAAATGGTGCAATTACGCCATGTGACCAAAGTTGAAAAAGTCATCTTTCCGCTGGCAGTGTTACTATTGACCATCTTGTTTTTACCAGCAGCAACACCCTTGGTGGGTATGTTCTGTTTAGGTAATTTGATGCGTGAAGCAGGTGTCGTGGAACGACTGAATAAGACCGCACAAAACGAATTAATAAACATCGTGACCATTTTCCTGGGCCTGGGTGTGGGCTCCAAACTCAGTGCCGACAAATTCCTGAACGCTGAAACCTTGGGTATCCTCGGTTTGGGAGCCATAGCATTTTCAATTGGCACTGCATCAGGGGTGATTATGGCCAAAATCATGAATAAACTATCCAAAGATCCTATCAACCCATTAATTGGTGCTGCTGGCGTTTCAGCCGTGCCGATGGCTGCCCGGGTTGCCAATAAGCTGGGCACCGAAGCCAACCCTCATAACTTTTTGCTGATGCACGCCATGGGACCGAATGTTGCCGGCGTATTGGGTTCTGCCGTAGCTGCCGGGGTGCTTTTGGCTTTGGTTGGACAATGAACATGTCACAATATTGATTCATATCAAACTGAGAGACTTCAGACAATGACAAAGCATTCTATCAAGGGTATCATCACCAAAGATTTTAACTTGGGCTTTTCCCAATTAGTTTTATAACAGCAGGTAAATCCAATGACACAAAAGTATTCTACCTTCCTCCCAATTCTGTTTTTATTATTGCCATGGCCAGCTTTTTCCAATGAATTAGCCACGGCAGTTGATTTAACCAATCATTGGGTGGGATACCTGTGCCTTTTGCTCTTCATCCTGGCTTATACCCTCGTTATACTCGAAGAAAAACTCGAACTAAAAAAGTCCAAACCGGTGCTGTTAGCAGCAGGGCTGATATGGATATTTATCGCCGCCTCACAATTAAACACCGGACATGATCATTTGGTTGAGCAGGCCATCCGGCATAATTTACTGGAATATGCAGAATTGTTTTTCTTTTTACTGGTTGCAATGGCTTATATCAATGCCATTGCTGAAAGAGGTGTTTTTGATGCATTGCGTGATTGGTTAATATATCGAGGATTTTCTTACCTCCAGTTGTTTTGGTTAACTGGCATCATGTCATTTTTTCTCTCGCCAGTGGCTGATAATTTAACCACTTCACTGATCATGTGTGCAGTGGTGATGGCTGTAGGCAGTTCCCACAAAAAGTTCATTGGGCTTAGTTGTATCAATATTGTTGTTGCTGCGAATGCAGGCGGTGCTTTCAGCCCTTTTGGTGACATCACCACACTGATGGTTTGGCAAAAAGGCATGGTTCCCTTTGAACACTTTATCAAGTTATTTATCCCCTCACTTGTGAACTTTTTGGTACCAGCTGCTATCATGAGTTTTGCGATTACCAGGGAAAAACCCTATTCAAAATCTGCCAATAACACAATTATCAAGGCCGGTGGTATAAAAATCGTTTTTTTATTTTTAGCCACCATTATCACAGCCGTTTGTTTTCACAGTGTTCTTGATTTACCTCCAGTATTTGGCATGATGTTTGGTTTAGGTTACCTGAAAATTTATTCGTATTTTCTCAATCGACAAATCCATCACCATTTTCACGAGAGTGGTTTAATCAATGAAAGCGATGACGATTACGACAAGTTTGATGTATTTAATAACATCGCCCGGGCAGAATGGGATACCCTGTTTTTCTTTTATGGCGTCATCCTGTGCGTAGGAGGGTTGGGCTTCATCGGTTATTTAGCCCATGCCTCTGAATTTTTCTATGGTAATTTTGGCGCCACCTATGCCAATATTTTTGTGGGCTTGATTTCTGCCATCATCGACAACATCCCCGTGATGTTTGCCGTCCTTACCATGAATCCCGACATGCCTGAATTACAATGGTTACTGGTAACATTAACAGCTGGTGTAGGCGGCAGTTTACTATCCATTGGTTCAGCAGCTGGTGTGGCACTTATGGGTCAAGCCAGAGGCAATTACACCTTCTTTATGCACCTCAAATGGACACCTGTTATTGCGTTAGGTTATGTTGCCAGCATTGCGGCTCATTTTTTAATCAATTGACTCTGCCCGCTACAGTTTCAAATATGTTAATACATTCTATGTGCAAATGTAGTTGTACATGAATAAGCGGGATTTGTTTGTAGAGAATCTACTTTGCATCAAAGTTGGACACTGAAAAAAAAAGCAGATTACAATGCAGGATACAAGTGCAACAAACAACCACGACCAGCAAAGGTTAATTGGTATTTTGGCTCTGAATCATTGCCTTCCACTTTTTCCAAAACGCCTTTTTCAACCAGAAAGTCCAGCATCTTGGTTGATAGTTGATTGGCCTTAAGTTTCGCCGCAATTTCAAATTGGGTAGCGACCCCTTTTGCCGAATGAATGGTTTTAAGTATTAAAGATTCCACCTCTGATAATTCCGGCAACGGCCCTGTGTATTTAGGAAATTGTAATTCAGGGTATTTACCTCTGATTTTTTTGTAGGATGCTTGTATTGAACGAATGTCCTGTTCTTTATCACCAGTTAATTGATAAGTGTGAAATACCCCGGATTCTTTATTTTTGAAATCAACTTTGGCTAAAAAAATGGGCAAATCACAACCTTGCGCTAAGTGGTAAAAACCAGTTTTCCATTTTTCCACTTTGCCACGGGTACCCTCTGGTGTGAACAGAAAGAAAACATGCTGCTCTTTGTGCTTATTAACAAACATTCTGATCTTGTCAATTTGTCCTTGTGCACCTGAACGATTGATGGGTATAGCTCCCATCCACATCATCAAACGGCCAATGACTGGTTTACGACACCAGCTTTCCTTGATTGAAAAATAAATTTTGATATCAAAAATAATCGCTGCGCCCATGGCATAAACCACATCCCAATTAGAGGTATGCGGAGCAGCAATTGTTATGCCCGCGCCATCGTGGCCAGAATTAATCGCCTTCCAACCGCTTAGTTTGAACCAAACTTTGAAAATAAATTTAAGTAAGTACTTTACAATAAAGCCATCAAAAATGGTTTTATCACGTATTTGCAAGGTCTTTTCACTCATTTCAACAAAAAATTATAGCCATAAGTGGATTATAAACATCGAGGTGTTGAAATAATATCTATTTAAACTAAACATTAATCTTGATTAAACGTTTTAACCCATCTATTGTGAAACCTTAAATTCATCCGCATCCAAGTAAAAAGGAAAATCCTGTTTAAATTGTTTTAAAGCAGAAAAATTCAGTTCAGCCGTAATGATTTGTTGACAATTATCTTCGGCAACTTCAAGAGGTTCGCCCAAATAATCCAGGATAATGCTACCACCTGAATGCGCCACACCTCTACCATCGGTTCCGACACGATTGACACCAACTACATAAGCCTGATTTTCTATCGCCCTGGCTTTTAACAAAACCTCCCAAGCTGACCGTCTGACTGCTGGCCAATTGGCTACATTAACCATCATGTCATAGTCCTGAAGGTTTCTTGACCAAACCGGAAAACGCAAGTCATAACAAACTTGAGGCAGAATGCGTATACCATTGACTTCAATGATTTTCCGCTCATGGCCTTGTATCACAAAATCATTTTCCTTACCCAAGCGGAACAGGTGCCGCTTATCGTAATACGCTACCTGCCCATCCGGCCAAACCCAATAAAATCGATTGACTTTCTTCTCAGCTTGCGCCACAAACACTGAACCTGCCACCACACAATTGTATGTTGTGGCCACCTCTTTCAGAAAGAGTAAATCATCACCGCCATCTACCGATTCTCGAACATCGGGTTCAGAGGTACAAAAACCCGTAGAAAACGTTTCAGGTAACAACATTAAATTAATCGCTTTGCTATCCTTGAAAAAAGCACCAATCATTTGGCGCAGTGTTGTCAAATTAGCCGCTTTCTTTAGCCATTGAATATCATATTGGACAACAGCAATTTTCAAAGTTGACATAGCAGCTCCGCGGCTTTTAGCAAGGTTTCATCATGTTTGGCAAAACACAATCGCACTATCTTATGCTTTTGGTGGTATTCATTCAGCAAGTCAGCTTGATAAAATGGACTGAGTGGAATGGCGGCTACCCCTATTTCCTTGGTGAGCCAATGACAAAACTCAACATCATTCAAATCTGAAATTTCACTGTAATCCACCAACACAAAATAAGTTCCTTTGGAAGGTAAAACTTCGAATCGGGAATCTTGCAAAGCAGAAACCAATACGTCACGCTTTTGCTGATAAAAGCCTGATAATTCATCCATGTGTTGTGGATGTGCTTTCAGCATCTGAGCAATGGCAAATTGCGCTGGCGTAAAAGAGCAAAAAGTCACATATTGATGAATTTTTCTGAACTCATCAGTTAAAGCTTTAGGCGCTACACAATAACCTAATTTCCATCCGGTGCAGTGAAAGGTTTTACCAAAACTTGAAATCACCATAGACCGCATAAACAACTCAGGATAGCGCAACACACTCTCATGACGCAAACCATCGAAAGTGATGTGCTCATAAACTTCATCACTGATCACATACAAATCATGTTTAAGCACAAGTTTTTGTAGAATTTCCATATCACTTTGAACCAACAAAGTGCCTGTTGGGTTATGCGGGGTGTTGATCACAATTGCACGGGTTTGGTGATTAATGGTATTTTCAACCACATTCCAATCAATCGCATAATCTGGCGCACTCATAGCAACATGCCGACAACGACCACCAGCCAATTCAATAGCAGGTTCATAAGAATCATAAGCCGGATCAAATACAATCACCTCATCACCCGGTCTAACGATAGTCTGAAAAGCCACCCACAAAGCCTCGGTGGCTCCCGAAGTCACTGTGACAGAATGCAAAGCATCCATTTTTCTGGTTTCATTCTCGATATAACATCGCTGTACCAAAGCCCCTATTTCATGCAACAAATCCGGCAAACCCATCGAAGGACAATATTGATTCTTACCACCAACAATGGCTTCATTTATCCTCGATTTTAAATAATCTGGCACATCAAACTCGGGAAAGCCCTGTGATAAATTAATCGCTCCATATTGATTGGCCAATAACGACATCTTAGTAAAAATACTGGTGCCAACATTGGGAAGTTTTGATTTGAATATTGAATCAGTCATAAAGCTTGTAAGATGATCAGTGGAAAAATAAAATTTGATTAATCTTAATCCATAAACTTTGATTACACGGATAAATCTTTAAATTATCTAATGACCTTTGCTTGATTCTGGGCAATTAAGAAAAGAATTAAATGTACCAATGAAGGCGAAAAATACAGTCAATGCGTCATTATCGACAAGTTTTTTTCAACGCAGAGTGGTACTTTTTAAACTTTTTATCTTTGATAACCAATCAAGCAAAGGTTTCTATCTATTTGAGTTTTCTGTATATCCTACAAGAAAACGCCCTGTGTTAATTTGGGCGTTTTATTTGATAGCTAACTACAATTCAAAAGAATACAAAGTCAGTTCACATCAACTTGTTCAAATCCATCTCTGTAGATTAAATCGATACCCACTTCACAAGTGATATCAACATTAACCACATCTGCACCCTCAATACTGCCATCATCATTGTTTACCACACAAGGTTGAATAGGATCGTCTGGTTGCAAGTCAACCACAACCATATAGGGTGACCCGTGAGCCAGAGGGGTATCAAACACATAAACACCATTAGTGATAATGGTTTCGTCATCAACACCATTGTTCGTTAATACTAAATAATTACCTTCCAACAATCCACTCACAGTGCCACCAACAAAATAATAGTTTTCAAAAACATAACTGTTTTGATTAGTACCTATCACTGCATTACTCTGCATAAGATTGCCTGGCAAGTCTGTTATGCCAGCAGTGTTAATAGTAAAAAAGATTTCATCATTGGTATCTGCCAAAGCAGGTCCACCAAAAGTGACATCGTAAATAAGTCCAGAAACTGGGGTTACAGAAATATCAGTAATCACTAATGGATGTGTACTACCAAAATTGCCTGCCTGAACACCAGAAACAGATTCTGTGAATGTGTAGCGCAATGTCACCTCATCGGCATCTGTAGGGCTACTTACCGGATCATGTCTGGTCACAGATTGCACTTGAGGCTGGATCGCATCAACCAAAACTAAAGATGTATTGCCCACATTACTCAGAGTCAAATCAGCCGCTACATTAACATTGCTATAAATTTCACCATTATTAAGATTCAATGAGCTGATAGCAATTCCATCATTATCAGACTCACCCGGCTGTATGTTGTAACGGAAAAGCAATGCAGTTGAACCTGAACCAGAAAGGTAGGTGGCATCGACATTAATCGCACCGATAACCAATTCAATGGCGGGAACGCCATTAAAAGTACTGACCTCAACAGCTTTAGTGAAATTTACAGTAAAATCCAAATTTGCTTCATTGGCATAGATGTCATTGGCTGGCACAGATACACTGGTAATAGTGGCTGGTATGGGAGTCATTTGTATTTGTGCTAAATAATCACCAGAACTTGTATCGGTTCCATCACTCACTTCAAATTGAAATGTTGTATTCACAGCTCCGTTCTGAATGTACTGCAAATCTCCCGCCTGTAAAAATGGATCAGCAATCGACGCTCCATTACTCACCTCTTCACCTGCATCAAAAGCGTCGTTGTCATTAGCATCAAGGTACAAAGTACCTACGGTAGGTACTGATTCCAACACAACATAAACCAAAGGATCAGCATCAACATCATCGTAGCCAAAATCAGCAGCCATAAAAGTATGCGTTTGATTTTCCGTGACGTTAGCGATGAAGCTGGCGGCTGTTGGTGGTGTATTGGACGGTCCCAAAGTCTGGATTCTGATGGCACTCATGGTGGAATACGCACCAGGTGTTACAGAAGTAATGTTAATGATTATGGAACCTGAAGAGGGCGACACATTGGTCCAGGTAAGCCAATTATTAATACCATCACCATCAGTAGTCCAGTTATCTCCTAATGCATTGGTTCCTAATCGATTACTGTCAGCAAAATTTCCCTGTACTGTAATATCGGCCACGCTAGGAAATGCAGTCTCCAAGGCCACAACATCAATACCATAAAAAAAGCCATTGCTTAATCCGCTGATGGTAACCGTACTGTTAGAACCACTGTACAAGCCATCCACCGCACTGGTATGAACCCAGCCCACGTTACCAGCCGTCCATCCACTGTTATGATTATTATCAGACAATAAATTATGAGTTAAATTAACCGAACTGCTGTTACCACCATCATCAGACAACATGACATTTGTCTGGGTACTGGTCAAAGAGTTCCATACAAAAGCTGCACCATTATTGTTAGGATTAGACCAAGCACTGAAATCAACCAAATAGGTTTGTGCCGAAACACCATAGGATAAAAAGAACAACAGCAAAAAAATCAGCCGATTTGGATTACCCTGTGGTTTTTTTTGAATTTGGGCTCTTGTGTTTAGCTCATGTTCAAACTTCATTCTCCCCCCTTAGACAATTATCAAAAGAACTCAAACATCATAACACAAATGACTATTGTACTTACCAGAATATCCCAACAAAGAAATACAGTTAGAACATAAACCCGGGAAAAAAAGAAAGATTGGCTGAAATAATAGAAACGCGGGTATGCCTGTCTTAACCTGGAATACTGCTGCGCAATTTTCCATAGAATATGGCATTATTTTTGATCATTTATACATATTTATTTTCATTCACTTCTTAACTCGCTCAGCCAGTATTCATAAATCATTACCATCGCCAATGTGTCCAGTTCGCAGTATCGTAAAAGGCCTTTAATCACCAGTTCTTTTTCCTCAACAGTCATTTCAGGAAATTGCATCTTGGCATAAGCTGTTAAAGCATCACCACCTTCTGACAATTCATGTGCGGTCATAAAACTTCTGGCTATTTCCTCAGCTACACCTTCAAAGATATCAGGAAGTAACTTATAAGGACTGACGATATCACCAGACCCGCCTGTTTGTAACCAGGTTTGTGGTTGATCAAAATTTAAACTGCTGATTTCGCAACCCTTGCCATAAATAGGTTGGCCGTATCGATTTTGTATGTATTCAGAACGCTGCAAAACTGCAGGTAAAATTGCTTTGATGGAGTTAGAGCCTTTGGTGTAGGGATCATAATAGTGATGTTCAACTATTTCGCACAAATCAACCATACTGCGTGCTCCTCCTTGAGTCACCGTATCAATAAACTGAATCAATTGCTCACGATCATCGACTTGTATTTCTGTTTTTTCAATAAGTTGTGTTTTGATTTGCTTTAACACCGTGTTTTCATGTGCTGCAAAACGAAAAATGCTACCATCATCTTGTTCCAGGTCTTGCTGCAGTGCTCGAACAAAATCAAAATTAGGAAACTGTTCTTTCTCTGTAGCGATAAATTGGCTTTTGTGCTCTACCCTGCCGTCTTCATACATGACATGATGTGAATACTGAAATGCTATCTGTTCATAAGGTGGTGTGTTATTGTAAAAAGGAATGGCCACCATAGCCGTTTCAAAATCAATAAAATGCAATGGATACCTATGAAGTTCTAATTCCTTTTTTAGCCCTCTTCGATTGAGGTAAGCAGTGCTGTCATTATTTTTCACTTTCTCAACTTGTAACCATTGCCGCTGTTGCTTGGTCAGCTGTTCATCTGAAAAATCAGCGATGTTTCCTATGTCTGCTTTTTCCAGATCACACATTAAGTACTTTCCTTGTTTAATACAATGTTGCTTGCGGCTGAAGCTCCATAAATCTAGAACCAATGGCTTTTGGAGGTCTGAATTTGTTAGCGAAGTTTGCTGTTTCCAACATTCATTAAACCCTGATTTTTTATGGGTATCATAAGACCTAAACTCGCATTTCGCACAATGATTTCCTAATGTATTCACCAATTTATCATCATTTTCATAGGCACTTGCAAGCCTACTGACCAAATCGGCAAAACCATATTGTGGTACGACCTGACTGTCAGTCCCATCATGAATACGCTCCACCAATTCACTGACATCCACTGCAGTGAGAATTGGATTTCCCAATGCCTCAGGAGAAACATTGCCCACCAGCTTCACACCAATTTCGCCTTCGGCATCTTTAACCAACTGAATTTTCTGATTAAGACCATCAACTGACGTAATCTTGGTTTTATCAGCCAACATCAAATAGCTTTCAATCTGATATTCAGGAAACGCCAGTGCCATTACATATTTTTGAAAAGCCACATCGTATAAATAAGGTTTCCACTTAGAAACAATAAAACCGCTGTGATTAACAAAAGTATCCACTCCTTTCCCGTCGTATGACTTGGCCTTAACCTCTATCAGTTTGATTTTATTTCCTTGCTTAACCAGCACATCCACTCTAACAAATAGGTTTTCAAACAAGATAGCAGCCTCATAGATGATGACATCATCTTGCTTGAGCAACTCATAAGTCTTTTCCAGTGGCTTGAGGTAACCCCTATCAGTGATGTCATGACCTCCAGGATAATACAACTTAGCCAATTCACCCACCTGATAACCACCTTCGGCCAAAGCCTGAAGAAAGCCATCTCCTTCTTTGATATCGTCATATTCAGATTTATTAAGATAAAATAGCTTGGTAGGACATTCAAGCGCTGTTTTGAATCGAGATTTTGTCAGGTAACGTTTAGTCATTCGTGGACAGATTATCAATTAACTCAGCATCTACCTCAATTGATTTTAATATTTCTATGGCATTTTCTGTAAGTTTCTTTTGTCCTTGATTTTTTACAAGGTCAACTATACGGTCAGAACGGTCGATTTTTGACCACGCATTCATTATTTCACTCAGAGCAACAATACGTACTGGTGCATTTTCAATCCCTAAGGAGTACATCTCTAATTCACAAATTAGATTTTCTATGGGGAAATATTCATCTAACAAAAACAACTTATATATGGGGTTCTTGTTCACAAAAAATAAACTTTGACATAAATCCATGTTCAGAAGCTCTTTTGTGATCTTAATTAGAAATTCATAAATTTTCTTCAGGTCCTCATTTTTTACATTTATTCCCTCAGCAAATACATCAACCACTGTCATAGCATATTCATTTTGAGCGTTTATATCTGACATTAGAGACATTTTGTTGCAAACATTTGTAGTCCATTGAGTTAGCTTTAAATCATTTCCAGCATTTAAAAGTAATCCAGCGCACATTGATACTATGTTTTTGTTCCCAAGGTCTATAAACTTTGAAAAAATGTCATCAACTTTTTCCCATCTTTTATTGATTTTTGACGCTAATTCTCTAGCGCATAAGTATTCTCTCATACTAGAATGTGGCCATTCGAAAACATCTTGTTCTCGTGTGAAAAATCCATTGTCCTCTCCAGCAGATTTCATTGCATCCTTAGTAACATATTCTGCAATAATTGCATTGCAGTCTTTATAATCTTCTATGATTAAACTTATTTGACCAATCACCCAATCATAAGGGATCTTATTATCAGGTGATATTCCAAGCTTACTTTTGTCACAAGTGAGCTCATATGCCATGCTTTGTAACTTAAGTATGATTATTTCAACAATTTTTTTATCGATTCCTTTTTGCTCAGCTCTTTTAATCCACTCATAGGATGCGGCTTTATACATTTCCGTATATAGAGAACTTTTTTCTAATTTCACTCTAGGTAAGGAGTTTAAAATTAAGCTAATAAAAATTGGTTCAAAAAATCCTTTTTGAGTCTTAACTAATCTGAATTTTTTTTCAAACTCATCAGGATCAACTTGAGTCCAGTTTTTAACAAGTGACCTGATTTCATTTCTTCCAGGATTGTCAATAATATAATAATTTATCTTTGTTACTTTTTTAATATCATCATCACAATCGAAATATTTAATAAGGTCTTTTGTTTTTGAAGTTGGCCTACCATATAAAGTTACCACATGCCCCCGTTTCAACAATGGAAGAACGACTTGCATAATTTTTTCACAAGCATTTGGTTCATCTGAAATCTCATCTAAACGATCAATCATTAAAATCCATTTAAATTTGAGTTTTAAACTCCAACGCTCAAAAACATCCAAATCACCAGGGACTTGAGTTGAAACATTCATCGCATTTTTTAAACGAACTCTCCAATCACCATCAGCTAATAAATCTGAAGCAATTACGGAGATAGGTATAATCTTTCTTTCATGCTTTTGGGCTTTTTTGGCAAAGAACAAAACCAACTGTCTAATCATTGTCGTTTTACCACCACCCTGACCAGACAAAATAAAAAACAATCTTGTTATTGAAGCAAAAGCATCTTCAACAATTTCATTTACAGACAAAGGTTGATAATTCAAAGTTTTAAGCTCGCTATCACTCCAGTATGCTGTTTTTAAGGGCAAAGTAATATGTTCTATAATTTTCTTTGAAGAACCTATTTGCCAAGGATAAGTATCATGTGAGCTTATTAGTTCTGAACAATATCTGAGCATGCTTTTGACATTAGGCTTTACTAATTTCATAGTTCGCTGAACATCATCCTCAAAAACATAAGAATTATTTTCACTTTTAGATGCTCTATCTAATGCCAGGTGCCAGATGTCCTTTAAAACCATATCTAACCTTTCTCGCCCAACTCCAGCCTCAATTAATTGTGATTCTATATATTTTTCATGGCTCTCATGATTTCCACATGTTTCGATGATTGTCATTTTGAGAGTTTGCAAAGCTATTCGCTCATCTATGCATATTTCTTGAGATAAATCTAAAATAGACTGGTTAATTGTATTGTTTCGAATAGAGTTACAAGTACGATGGATTTTCATAACTCCATTAGAGACTGCACCAAATATAAAAAGTCTGAATCGAAATATTTTTGAATTTACTTTCAACAACTTAGAAAATTCTTTTATAACAGCAATCGCTTTATACCGATCAAATGAGCTATCAGTACTTTTTATTTGGACAACTTCTTCAGATCCATCTTTATAAATAATAACTAAATCTTCAATAGAAGATCGACCTTCTGGGATCAAACAAACTACGTCATCATTGGTATATAACTCAATCAATCTTCCTGATGTATATAACGCCTGCAGTTTGAAACCTCTAGTAACATGTCGACCAGTCATTATTTTTCCAACAAGTCGCCAATGAAAATAAATTTAGTTTTAAACTTCCTAATCAAAAAATGCTCAACAAACTTTTTTTGTAGCTTGTTGTCATTTAGGATAACCTTATCAACATGTTTAATATTTTGAAGAAAAACATCTGTAGATACTATTAAATCCCATCTCCCTGCAAATTTTAGGGGATAAACTTCCTCTTCTACTTCAGAATTCTGAATTTCATTAAGCTCATCTTCCAACGGATGATAATTAGACTGGCCATAAATAAAATCGTCATCAATAGATATCAATACAATACTATCTGAATTCGAGGAAAATTCTGACAATAGTATGTTTGCATGGTATTTAAGCATGTGACAGTCTTCAATAGCATTTTTGTAACAGAACCCTTGGAATTGCGGTATTTTATGAGCTTTTCCAGCCTGCGTTGCATCAAATGGTTCTGAAAACTTATGGTGATTCTTTCTTTTAGAAATGAAATTAAAAGTTGAGGATTTTGAAGAATTATTTAATTTTTTGTCATTCATTATTTTTTTTACTGAAAGCACTCCATTTGATACAGTTACATCAATTTCTTTTATAGAGCCTTCGTTATCAGAAGCAATAACCTGAGCGATTGGAACAAGAATTTTTTTTTCGATAATTCTTTTGATCGGCCTGGCTCCATAACGCATGTTTTGTTCAGATTTCATGTATTCTTTTATTAAAAATTCAATCAAACAATCTTCATATTTAACTTTAATTAATCTACTTTTCAAACCTTGGCGTTTTACACATGATTTTAAATAGTTATCAGCAACTTTAAATAATGCTTTCTCAGACAAAGGCTCAAATTCAATTATATGATCAATACGATTTAAAAACTCAGGTGGGAAATTTGTTTCTAATTCACTTTTTTTTAAATTGGAAGTCAGTATAATAATTACTTGCTTGAAACTTGTTGTTTGACCAACTGAATTAGTTAACCTGGCATCATCGAACACCTGTAAAAAGAGATTTCTTACGTTTTGGTGTGCCTTCTCAAACTCATCAAGTAGTACCAATGAAAAGGGTTCTGCTCTGACTTTGTCAATTAAAACGCCTGCGTGAGCATTAGATCCTTCACTCTTTTGATGGTTACCAATCAGTTTTTCATAAGATAAATTATCACTGTATTCAGTCATATCAAAACGAGCCAACTTTGATTCGGAACCAAAAACATATTCTGCCAGTTTTTTAGCTAATTCAGTTTTACCAACCCCTGTGGAACCAATAAACCAAAAAACTCCAAGCGGCCTTTTCGAGTCACATAATCCTGCCTTAAGTAATAATAAACGTTCTATCACAGTTTGAATCGCTTTTCCTTGTCCGAAAACAGAACTTGAAAAAAATGAAAATACCTCAGCTAAATTTATTGAGTTTTTCTCATCAATAAGCTCAATAGGTAAACCTGTAGACTCCTTCAAGGTGTTTAGAATAACGTCTCTTGATATATGGCGTGAAAGTTTGTTACTTAAAAGCGAATCTACAGTTTTATTTAACAAATCAACTGCATTACCAGGTCGCACTATATTAACTGCATAGTTCTCTGCTAATTCGATTAAATATGCCTCTATACCATCATCCCAACTAAGACTTCCTGATTGAGTTTTTTTAATTTCAAGATGCCCTTTTATAATTTCTTCAGTTTGATTTTTCGTTGTTTCATCAATTTTGTGAATGTTTAGTAATTTGGATAATTTAGGATAGCGTTCAATTCCATAAAGATACTCCTCCCTACTGCATTCACCAGCAAGCACAATATCACCCATTTCTACAGCAGATAGCAGAGAAGTCCCGATACTTGAGTTATCATTAATGGTTGTTCCGGCACCCATCATCAAGTGGATGTCGGTTAAATACAAAATGACCCTATTAGAAGGCTTAAGGATTTTAATGATCGAACCTAATTTCGTCTCTAGCTCGCCAGAATAAACAGCTCCAGAATGTAAATTTGAACATGATGTTTTTATTATTGTCCAAGGAAAACTGTTTCTAGAATATGTTTGCTTTGCGACCTCTTTTATTATTGTAGATTTACCAGACCCCGGTGAACCAACCAATACAAACGATTTATTTTCAGAGTATTCAAGCCGGTTCAAAATAGCGTTTATTTCTTCTGTCCTACCATTTACAAACTGGTTAGACTTTGGGATTAATATATTTCCAATTTCTGTAAAATTTTCAGTCATTTTTCAAACAATACAACATGTTTAAATAGGTTATATGGGGTACATTCGCTTTTCCTGTACCCTGAATCTATTTTTAAATAATGTAAAGCTTGCTCCTTAACACTGGATGTATATACCCTTTTAAACCCTTCCTCATTCACCCACCTTTGGACTGCTAAGTTAATTTCATTTTGATTTTCACAAAAAATCACCACTGTTTCTGCAACCATATTAGTACTCCTACTTGTTACACTCTGTTAAAATTAATTCTCTTGCAGAATCATCTCTTTGCAATGCCCTTTGAAATCCATCGGTATTTCTTAGCGAAAATAAATCTGATCCTAATTCTCTTATTAAATTGTCAGGAACATCATCATCCCATGCAGAAACACAACCAATAGCTAATAATACCTCTGTTTTTCTTTTTGTTATATTTTCTTCTGTACCAGATGCCAAAGCAGTAGCTTGCTCAGGTGATGCGCCTGCTTCAAGAAGTGCAACAACTTCTTTTGATTTTTCAGCCTGAGCTTCAGCACTTTTATCAACTGCTTTCGTGGCATTGGTATTGAGGGCTAATCCAATTTGCTGATTTGCTCCTAATCTTTGCGCTGCTATTCCTGTCGCAAAAAACTGTGCAATTTCTCCTGATGAACTGCTTCCCAAACTACCTTTAGCCCCAAGACTTGCAAAAACGGAATATGTATCCATTTCAAATTGATTACCGCCGTTTTTAGAGTCAAAGCCTGCAGACAATGAAACATACTTTTCTGGAGGTAAAACGGATTCTATACAATCTTTCCTATTAATACTTTCCTTAGGGTATTGCTTGATACATTCCTTTGCTTTTTCTAATAATTCTGGAGTTGATTTCTCAGCTGCTACCACATCGCCATTGGGCTTTAATGGCATCCAAACCGCCTCTAACCTTTTGTATCCCAGAGTGAATTCAGGTACTCCAGCATTTTGAACAGGTGCGGAAACATCAAGCGCAACTTTTGTGGTAGTCCCAAAGATCAGTACATCATTATGTGGGTTTCTATCACGATTGGTTACCCAACAGCCTGTTAATAAAGGCATAAACAAACTGATTTTAATTAATTTTATAAGACACATATATTCTCCTTGTTACTATTTAATTCTTGGTTAATAAGCTGAATCGATTTCTTTAATTGTTTTTCATTTTCGATGATAAAAACCACTTTACATTTCTCTGACAAGACTATTTCTTGATCACTTTTAAAGCCAACACCTATATTGGATTTGTCAAACCATGCCCCTAATGTAGTAATTTCTAGATTTTTAACATGTGGTTTATATTGAGCCATGCCTATTTTTGTTATCCCAATATTCCAATGGCTTTCTTTATGATCAGAGCCTTCAATTTTTACATGTTGAATACAACCAGTTAAAAACAAAGCAAATATAATAATTAGAATGGCTTTAATCATTTGAATAGATATCTCCAGGTACAAGTCGTAAGGAGGCATTTGGTTTTGGCATGTTAGCGCCACCCCATGATTTACGTATTGGACTTTTCTGCCAATTTCCTGCCAATGAAGCCAATGCATCTAAACGTGTAAATAAAACATTAAGTTCATTTTGATTTCTCGGTTTATAGCTGGTTGCTAATAATTTATTTTTGGCAAACCCTTTTTGATAGTCGACAAGAAATTTCCTCACATCTCCAGGTTTCTTAACTGTTCCAAACTCATTGAAAATTGACTCAAACTCCTCTTCAAGTGCAGCGTAAGCACTTAATACTCTTCTCCACCTGTGCTCATAAAAATTAAATTCCTTTAGAACCTCCTCACCAGCTATTCCACCCAAGTCAGATAGTCTTTTAACTTTTGTTTTTTCCATTGTTAAGTTCAATCCACCCTCATCTCCTTTTAGAGCAATATTAACCACCCTATCCAAATAGCCAGGTAATCTACTTTGAGCTTTATCTTGCCAGTTTTATGACAAAGAAAAAATTGAACCTAGAAATGAAGAAAAACTTTTAATAGTATTGATCGGAATTGTCTTTCCTTGGTTGGCATTAGTCGGCAAATAAACTCTGTTTTTGCCTGGAACAGACATCTTATTATCTTCATCACTCTCTTGACGATGTTCATGATATTTATCTAAACTAATGCCAAATGTTGGCCTAGATGGGAACATATTATCAAAGAGGTGAATGGGAAAATTACTTGTAATACCACCATCGCTGTACCAGCACAAACGTGGGACTTTGTAATCATCGTCATCAAGCAACCGGCGAGATCTATCAACTTGATAAATTGGAAAAGCTGCCAATAAAACAGGAAAACTTAAACTCATCCTTACTGCCATCAAAACAGGCATTTCATCGCCTTTGGGAATCCTAACCAAATAATCATCATTAAAAATTGTTTGATTTGAGGTTGAGTTGTGTTGATTGACCAGATATTTAACTAAATTACTTGGTAACAAATTCTTAAGGTCTTTTAACTTGGCATGACATGATATTAAAAAAGGTAATGGAGTTGATTGTTGAGTTGATACATTGGTGGTGATGACCTTTAGTTTGATTCCTTGAGCTTTTAAATCACCAAATGTTAAAGGCCTGTCTGGAAGCTTACCATGATTAAGACGTCCTGCAGTTTTCTCTAGCCAATAATTCAACCAATCCGTTAAACCCTTAGTTGATTGATGGTTGTTTGTTAAACCAGAACATAAACCAAAATTTGTTTTTAATAAAGTTTCGGGTAAACGATAAAACTTTCTAAGGTGAAAAATGTTTTTTGTGATAAACCAAAACTTATTAGGTTTATCCCTAGAAATATAATCAACTAGTATCTTGAAAACCTTGCTGTGTTTTTCATGAGGTTGAAATAGACTTAAAAGGTCATTCCCAATCTGTTCCGGTAGGTCCTTGTTTAACAGCTTGAATCCTTTTTTACTATTAGAATTTTGTCTTTGGTATTCAGCTGCAGCTGTGAAAGCCGCGGCTATTGCTCCTGCAGATGCTCCGCCAATGTTTTTGAACACATAATCTTTTGACAATATTCCTACGGCTTTTGGATAGACAATTCCACTGGAGATACCACCCTTCATAACTAAATCACATTCTTTCATTATTTTTCCCCTTAAGTTTCATTCAGTTCAATGGAGTAATAACCTCTATTATTGAAATAAAAGAAAATACAGTCATTCATGAATAAGTAGAGTTTTTCCTGACCAGTCTGATTCTTAAAATGTTGTTTTAAATCTAGAATAAACTCTTCTTTGTTTGCTTCCAGCCACAATGCACCAAGATCAATTTTTTTCTTTTTAATCAACCCAACAAGACTGAACACGTTGGCTTTTCGGTAACGGCAGGTTAACCTTCCCAAATGATGAAATAATCTGCCTTTGCCTTCACGAATGCACAACCACCCTCCAAAATCACTGGTCTTGCTTCCATCTATAAAGGGTGCTGGTTCACTTGGCAAAGGTTTCTCTGTGGATCCCTCAACCGCTGCCAGTTTAACTTGATATTTCTTGTTCAAATCAACAACATAACCTGAATAGGCTTTCTTGTCCTTGGTTGAAATAATTGGACTGCTGTTGGTGTTCATACCCCCTCCTTACATATTTATATCTTCTAATATTTATTCATCAAAAACCTGACTTGGATCTTTATCTTTTAAATACTTAACTAAATTCTTAGGCTGATATCTGCGGTTCATATGTTCATATTGCTGAAAATCAGCTTCCATCCTTTCTCTGACTTTGCGATGGACTTTTAAACCGGATTTTTGATAGCCATTGTCGAGATTGGTAATTATTTTTCTCATACCCTTTTTACGCATGACAAAATCTTTGGCTTTGTAGGTTTTCGTTTTTGAATCCACCATTTCATCTTGCGGGAATGGTCCATAAATATTTAAGAAATCATCGTTGGTTTTAAACCCAACAATCACATCTTTGATTCTATTAACCATCCAATGAAGTGTGATGTTGGCCAATCCATCATTTGCATAACCCCCACCTATATTAGAATGAACACCGGCAAACCAATTTTGTTCCAACGTCTGACCTTCAAATGAAGGAGACTGCCAGACTTCTGGCAAGAAATCATATCGTTGTTCATCTATAGCCAAGGCTTGTCTGGCATGATCAACACATTTTGCAGGTTGATCACTGAGGTAAAATTTTCGAGATTTCATGGTAACCACACGCCCTCCTAAAGCCAAAACAGTATCCCAAACTCCCAAGAAATTTATTCTGACTTGATTCCATTCTTGAAATGGATAGTCAATCTTCCTCTTTCGTGTTTCGTTGACTTTATCTATCTCCTTATTGATTTTTTCTTTTGCCTTGGAAATTGTGGTTTTGCCTTTGGCTTTCACATATATCCTGAATAACTTGGGTAAAAAATAAGCATCTGCTTTTACTGGCATACCATCCATCCATGAAATAAATTGTGTCAATGCCCGCGCGGTTGCAGCACCCCGACTGAACCCAAACACCAACACCTCATCGGCTTTTTTCTTACCTTCACCAGGATTGTAGTTATTAACGATAAAAGTCAAGGCATCTTCAATATTCGCCTCAAACCCCGCACCCCAGGCACCACCTGCTGTTTTATCTACTTTACTCAAAAACCAGTTAGCAAAACCAGGATACTTAGCCAAAGAACCGACGCCCGTATCATAATAAACAACCTGCTGATTCCCTTCGTCATCTTCAGGCTCAATCCCCCGAGCCAGCTTCAACACATTCGAAGGCTTTAACACCTTTATCCCATCATCCCTTTTACTTTCCGCATAAGCACTGTTCCAGGTACCGTCTAAACATAGTATGAGTCTTTTCATTTTCTTTTCCTCTTGTATAAACTAATTTCAAATTAATCACACACATTTACATACCTATCACATCTCAAACTTCCTCAATATACCTATAGCTTTTCAGGTGTATTAATGCAGTATTAGAAAGCCTGTTTTCCGGTTGGATTAATGTCGAAAGTTCATCTAAAACTTTATCGATTTCATAATCTTTTGTTTTGTTATACTTCTTCTAATGCCCTGATAATTGTCTCCATTCGCAAAAACTCCTGTAATGCTGGTTTTCTCACCATATTTATTAACTCCTGCTCATCGGCTTCCAAAAAATCAAAATATGCCTGCTGGTTGTCTTCTGTTGATAAATTATTACTTTTTCGCTTTTGCATAAATGACCAGTATGTTTTAAACCATTTCGTTATTTTTCCTTTTACATGGCCGATATATCGTTCTTCAATCTTATATATTGCTTTCCACGATTCGATTTCATCTTCTCTGTCATCTTGACAATCAAAACATACATTCCAATCCAAGTTTTCAATTACATGGTCTTGATCAATGATTGAGAATTTAATTTCAAGTCCATGATAATTTTGATCATAAGGATAAAATATTTTTCTACCTCCTGTTGAATCAATAACATCACAATCACCTTTGGCATTAAATGAATTACACTCTAAACAAGTAGGAACTAAATTTTTAAAGTTAACAGAAGATAATGGATAAATCGCTTTAGGTAAATAATGATCGTACTGGTCTCTGGATTTGTCGTATTTAGATTTCAATGGAGATATACCGCACATAGGACAATCAGTGATGTCTTCATTTGCAGTTCTGAATTGATCAAAATGATTCCTAAGACTCATCCCTATCTCTTGCTTAGCGATTTCGCCATTTAGCACCTTGTTATACAAATTCAAAAACAATTCTCTAACCAAATCAAAAAAATCATCTTCTAAGCTATTAAAACTCAAAGGTTCAACTTCACGACTACATATTTTTTCGATTTCATTACTGTGTTTGATTTGAGCGCAGATACTTGACTTTTTTTCTTGGGAAAACCCTTTAAATTGGTTAAAAATTTCCTCAAACTTCCTTAGAAGTACTACCTCATGCCGTTGAACAATTGGTCTGAATTTTTGATTAAAGAGCTCAACACGAAAAGCACCTTCCTCATGTTCAATCTTGTCAAAGAATTCAAGCACATATTCATGTAAATTCTCTAAATTCGTGGATATGTGTTTATAAGGCCTCAGCATTTCAATCCTTTAAGTTTTTTTCAATGGTCAGTAAATCACTATAGAGCAATATTTTTTCAGGGCTCTCTCCAAGTTTTCTTATTTTACGTTTTGCTTTTTCAAGATCTTCCAAGCTATTACTCGCCTCACTCCTGATATCTTTAATTACCGACAAAGACATATTTGAAACTGTTTCACTTTTACCAAAAATCTCATCTGTTAAAATAGAAACCGAAGTCCCAAAAGTTTTTACCTCAGGGTTAATAGGAGGTAAAACATTCCCCTCAGAATCCCTCTGAAAAATATACACATTTTCTTTTTTACAATCCGAAATAATAAAAGGTGAATGTGTGGTAAGGATAATTTCCTGCTCCCTTGATTTATCTACACTGTTATTAATTAATTGGACAAACTTTGATCGCCAATCAGGATTGAAGTGAGTTTCTGGCTCATCATATAAAAATAAGGCACCTTCTTTATCCATGAGTAGTAAAGAACCTATCACCTGTAATAATTGATGTTCTCCATCTGACAGTTTTCTGTAATCAATTTCGACGCCATCATCTTTTTCTAATTTGATCTGACTCAGATAAAACTTTAACTTTTGCTTTTCGAAACGAGGCAGTTCCTCGGACAAATTTTCTTGATCATCACAATTCGCACCAAGAATGTTGTCTCTGGTTGTTTTACTCACTAACTCCAGATTTAACAGCTCAAGAAAATAAAAAGCCTTGTACAATTCATAAGCAGTTTTGAACTCGTTCCTAAAAGCTGCTTTTGTGGCACTATTTACCCAAAACTTGTAAGTTAGCTCTTTGTTTGATTTGGTTTTGGTTTCCCGTTCATTAGCCTCATAAAATGTCGAACATGCTTTAAATTTTTCTAGCACCAGGTTTAATGCTGAAGATAAATAGTTTGCGTTTGTTTCGGCGCTTTTTTCCAACCTCAAATTTAAAGTAAAAAAGTTAAGATCTTGAATTCCGGTTTCTGTTTTTAAATACCTGAGGTTAATACCACCAAAATCAGATGGTGTGGATGTCTCATCATATCCTTCCATGGAAAAATCATCACTATCAAACAAGAAATTAGCAATGGTGATGTACTTGTTTGAGTCGTAATTCAGATAAAACATTCTGTTCATCACCAAACTTGAACTGGTGGAATTATTCCTCTTTTCCAGCATCTCACTTAAGTATTGGAAATCAATCTTGATGAACGGGTTGCTGATCAGTTCATTCATTCCTGATGAATAGCCTATCACTCGAGTGGGTAACGCTGCGGGATCATTTTTTAAAGAATAATGCTGTCCATCTACAAAAGCTTTTACCTGTGTATGATCGGAGTCTTTTGTAACAAAAATCAATACCTTGACTTCATCTTTCAACCTTGAAATAACAGCTCTGACTTCTTGATCTTCACTTAAATATTGAAGTAATTGTTTACTGGAAACAAAATACTGTAACTCAAAATCTGGAAAATTTTTGAAGCGGCTGATAACATGATTTGTATGCCGATCAGCGCTACAGTAATTTTCCAAATAAAAAAATATTTCTGCGAGCACCTCCAACAAATTTGATTTCCCTGAGCCATTAAGCCCAACCAAACACGTAGGCTCAATTAATGCTGCTGAATCATTTAAGTGGCTTTTTTTATTAAAATTAATTTCATAGTCTGCGGGCAACCCTCTGAAACTATTCATTAATTTAAGGTATTTAAGCTGCATCCAACACCTTCAATGCCACACATTTTTCGTGGCGCTTGTTTTTATCTTTGGATTTGTGGTTGGCATTGGTTACCGCATATACTTGCTCAAGGTACTGTCCTTTGCGTAAAAGGTTGATGACCATTGATTCAAATATTTCCTTGTCTAATGTGGTTTTTTTCCACTTTTTCTTTTGTAAATCATCCCACAGCTCGTTAGCAGTCATGATTTGCTCACTGAATTGAGACAGGAATTCCAAAAAAGCATCTTCATTGAAAGCTTTAACCTCATCAACACCATCCATTAATACGCCAATAGATTGCATAGAATGCCGCAAGCTTTCAAATGGCTGTTGCAATGATGCGATGGCATTTGCAAATTGAGGCATCTCAATCAATTCGACTTCTGGAACTGTAGTTGCAATAGACCTGGCTAAATCGGCACTTTGTTCAATGGCTCCTACATCCACATTTGCCTGTCTTAAAACACCTTCAACATTTTCCATAGTAGAAGCGATCTGTGGCATATTCCTGAGTTGTTCCAATGGTGTAGTCGATACGGCCAACACTTCCTGCATATCTGTCAATGCAGCACCCACATTTAAGTCAGCCCGTGCAATATTAATGATTCTGGCAACCTCTGCTTCATAACTGATGTTGTTAAGTTTATTTAAATCAGTCAAAGCGGCATTGAGCCTATCTTGAGCTACTTGGCTCGACTCAGCAATCACTTGACCAACCACCTCAACTTCATCAGCCTCAGTTAATTCTTCCCCTGTACTGATTTTTGATAAATTCAATTCACCTTTAAATGCTTTTTGGCTCAAGGAACCGTACAGATTTTCCAGTTGTTCCAGACTGTTTTGATAAAGAGTTTTGATACCTTCAACTTTTTTGACTATTTCGGCGAATTGGTTTTGAGTTTCAGAGTTTGGAATAGGGATTTTCAAAGAACCTAACAACTTTTGGTTAATATTTTGAATATTTGCTCCCTTTCCTCCGCTAAGTAATTTTTTTCGAAATGATTGTTCTCTGAACAAATGAACTAAGTAGATTGGATTTATTTGATCTTTTTCTAATCTGTATCTTATACAAAAACCACTATACGAAACTCGCTCAGATTGTGGGTATACTGATAAACATCTTCCAATTAACTCTTTATTTCCATTTGATCTTACAAAAAGTACATCTCCGTTCTTTAAAAAGCAATCCTCATTTGGCAATTTAGTTAGTTCAATAAAAGACAATGAACTCATATCATCAATTTTTGAATGTGTCTTAAAGTCTCCAACTCCAATATGCTTAATTTTGACACCAGATTCACCCTTACTAAAGTTCAAACCATTTTTAAATTTTCCATAACCTGCAAGCGAATCTAGACTCCACAGCTTTTCATTTCTAACAGGATCACCAAACATATCCAAAAACACACTTCTTAACAGCTCATCTAATTGCGTGATATGTTGTTTGCGTTGCTGAATCAGGGATTCGACTTTACCTAAAATATGGGCAATTTGTTTTTGGTTAATCAGTGATGGGCATGGAATAAGCAAGCATTTTAATGTTCTTTGTGTAATTGCTTTAAATGTTGAACCTGTCCCCATCGCACTAATTTGCTTTTGGTTGGCTTTAAGAAAGTAATATAAATAGTTAACATCTATTTCTTCGCCTGGTCTAATTATTGACAAACCTCGGCCGATTATAGACTTTTGCTTACATATATTTACAGCTCCAACTGGTGCTCTCACAGAGATTAATATGTCATTTTCAACTGCAACTTTTCTTTTTTTACTGTTGCTCCACATACGAATTTTAGGATGCTTATCCTGAAAATCTGCTTTACCTTGAAAAAAAGGAAGACCATTCCCTTTGTCGTTATAGCTAGAAGATGGTGGTGATTGCCCAGCAATAACAGTTGCTACATTTTGCAAAAGTTCAAACTTCACTTAATCATCTCCCTGAGTTCCAAAAGCTCCTTAACAATGCCACCTTGGATGTGTTTTTGGTTGGTGATTGTGGTGTTGCCGATTTCGGCTTCGATCAGTTGTTTGAGGATTTGTGCGGGTGACTCGTATTCGATTTCTTCGAAGACTTCTTCTTTATAACGGCTGAAAGACAGATCGTAGTCTTCTTTGATGATTTCTTTGGCTGGGACGGCGAAGTATTTTTGGGTTCGATCCCATTCTTTGACGTTTTCACGGGTTTTGAATTGGGTGATGATGTCTTGCAAATCACCGTGGTCAGTTTTTTTCTGGCGTTTATCATCCAGGGTATAACCGTCATCTTCCATGTCATAAAACCAGACCTGTTGGGTGGCTGGTTTTTTAACTTTTTCATCCCCAGGCACCACTTTGGTGAACAACAAGATCGCTGTACTGACACCGGCATAAGGTTTAAACACACCGCTGGGCATGGAGATCACTGCTTTGAGATCACAGCGTTCTATCAACAGTTTTCTGATTTGTTTGAAGGCTTTACCACTACCAAACAACACGCCTTGTGGAATGATCACACCTGCGGTACCACCCAATCTTAACAGGCGATAGATATTTTCTAAAAACAACAGTTCTGTCTTGGTGGTGCTCAGTTGGAACTGTTCGTTCACATCGCCTTTATCTAAATTGCCGGTGAATGGGGGATTGGCAAGAATGGTGTCATATTCTGATTCTTCATTAAAACTTTTACTTAAGGTATCCTGGTAGTCAATATGTGGCTCATCAACACCATGCATCATCATATTCATCAGCCCCAGACGCACCATGGTGCTGTCTATGTCAAAACCAAACAGTGTGTTGTTTAATATATTTTGGACTTTATCTGACAAGCCAGCCGAAACGGATGTGCGTATAAAACCATCCTCGTCTGGCTTAAGGTCGTTACGACCAGCGTTGATCTCTAATTGAGTGACGATGTATAGATAAGCACCGAGTAAAAAACCGGCTGAGCCACAGGCCGGATCACAAATTTTATGACCCAACTGTGGCTGCACCAAATCAACCAGTAATTTAATGATATGCCGAGGCGTGCGAAACTGTCCATTTTTCCCAGCTGTGGCAATCTCAGAGAGCAGCATTTCATAAACATCGCCTTGAATATCCTGGAAGGCTTGTCCTTTTTCTTCCGAGTCCTTTTCCATGATTTCGAAGATTTCATCAATGGTTTTAACCGCTTCAACTAATAAGGATGGTTTGGGGATGATAAATACCGCATTTTTCATGTGGTGGGTGAAGTTGGACTCTGTGCCGTTCAGGTCTTTTAAAAATGGGAACACTTTTGTCTGTACATGTAACAGCATGTCTTCGGCTGGCATGTGCTTAAACACACTCCACCTGAGCTGATTTTTATCAACTGAAAATTCATCAGCGACATTTTTATCACGATATTCTGGCGGTATCCAAGTTCCGTCGAATTTAGATGTATATTTTTCTTTAGAGAACGCTGCATTACCCTGTTTTTTTAAATCCAGGTCATCCAGCCGTTTCATAAATAACAAATAAGTAATTTGTTCTATCGCAGTTAATGGATTGGAAATACCTCCACTCCAGAACTTATTCCAAAGCTGGTCAATTTTACTTTTCAGATCCGGGTTGTTTTGTAACATGTCTTTCTCTCTCTTTAATCCGCCTGAATTATGCAGCCAATTGTTCGGTGAGTGTTAATATTTCCTCAATCTCTTTCGGACTGAATACGCCTCGAATGCCTTTTGGATGTATGATTGTAAAAGGTGTATTTATGAGGTCTTTTCTCTCAATTTTTTCTCTGTCAATCATCACATTTTTTAATAAATTCAAAAACTCAAGCTGGCGAGTGCTTAAATCAGTGTGTTGTTTTATGAAATGATTGAAGGCCTCACTGACTGTTTCAGGAAAGCTTTTCAATGTCTCCAGACCCAGTATATGACGAATAAACTGAATGAATTGAGCTTTACGATTTTTATAAACTGTTCTCAATAAGTCTTCAGTAATATGCGGGTGTTTTTCATGCAAAGTTTCTGCCAAAAGTTCTGCTTCTGATTTATTTATTTCTCTTCCAGCTTGTATTTTTTGCAGGATAGGATTCGACTTCACCAACTCAAAAATCAATGATTCAACCATTTTTCGGTATTTACTGATGCTGACGGCTTCTTGTTCAGGGCCAAACGCCACCATTTCTTTTGAATGTATGGTGTCTGTTAAGTTTAAATAAACAGGTTTTGAATTCCATAAGTTTCTGTCACGAAACTTCATGACAGGAGCCAATGTTTCGACCAATTCATCCAAGCTGGCTTCATCTGAATCGCGCCAATATTGATCACTTTGAGCTTCTTTTATTAATTCTTCATGTTCTTTGACATAATGAATGGTGAGGGGTAGCTCAGAAATTTGTTCAATGATTGCAGCCTTTAATGTTTCCGAACGTTCTTTGTCTTCACTGAGTATCGCAATAGTATATTCCAGTACATCTCGCTCAAAACGCATGGCTTTAAAGTCAACATTTGAAAGGGTGCGAAACAGTGGTCTAATTCTATTCTTCAAAAATTCCAACTTTTCCTGGCTTAATTTAAGCCAAAACTCTTTATTTAATTGATTCAAGTCAAGAGCAGCTTCTTTGATGACAATTGAGTTAGCTGGAAGTTGTTTGATTTGAGCTTTTAACTTTTCCACCTCATTTTCAACCACATCCGCAAGATGTAGATCTTTTGCCAACTCTATTTTATCCAACCTCAGCCCCACCAGCCGAACAGGAATAGGGACTTGCGGTTTTAATTCTTTTCCTTTAGGTTGTATTTTGAAGTATTCAAAGTTGTCCCAACAATCGATAATCAAGAATACATCCTTTTCAATACACCAAGGCTTAATTTTCTTCGGTTCCAATAACCTGGTACCACGACCAATCATTTGCCAAAATTTAGTATATGAATAAACTGGTTTTGCAAAAACCAAATTCACCAACTCAAGCACATCTATCCCAGTATCGAGCATGTCAACACTGATGGCGATTCTTGGCATATCATTCTTTTTGAATTGGTCTAATAATCCACCTTTGCCATGAACGCGGGGATCTTCTGAGACAAGGACTTTTGCTAGCTCGCCAGCATGCTGGGGATAAAGCTGATCAAATATTCGCTCTATGCGCCGAGCATGCGCTATAGAAGAACAAAAGAAAATTGATTTACCCGGAAGTACGCCATTAGGGTCTTTGATGCATTCATCCATAAACTCCCTGACTATGATGGTGTTAGTGCCTTTATTGATGACCTGCTTTTCAAGTTGAGTACCTTCGAAGTTAATTTCTGCCACCTCTTTACCTTCCAAGATTAATTTTTTCTGATCCTCTAAGGAAATCGTTCTTTTACTGATACCTTCGACTTGGAATTTAGTTTGTATTTTCATCACTTGAAAGTTACAAAGGTAAGGAGGCGTATTATTTACAGCTTCTTCATAAGTATAGGCAAATGTTGGAATCCCATCATCACAATTAAACAGTGCAAATGTATTGTGATCAATCACTTCTGTCGGTGTTGCTGTTAAGCCCAATGTGATTGTTTTGAAGTAATCTAAAATTTTACCATAAGTGTTGTATATGGATCGGTGACTTTCATCTATTACAATGAAATCAAAAAAATGGGGGGATATATGTTGTGACTCATCCCGAATGATGTTGAGCATTGAAGGATAAGTAGATACATAAATCCTTCGGTCTTTTGAGAATAGTTTTTCGCCTAAGTGTGGCCACCTAGGCTCGTTGGGCAAGTGTTCTTTAAAGGCATCCAAAGCTTGTCTTCTCAGTTCAACCCTATCGACAAGAAAAAGTACTTTTTCAACATGTCCTGCTCTCATCAGCGCATCTGTCATGGCTATACAAGTACGCGTTTTGCCAGATCCGGTCGCCATAACCAGTAAAAAATCTCTTCTCTTTTGTTCAATTCCTTCCAAAACAGATCGAATGGCTCGTAACTGATAATCCCGACCAGCAATGTCTGGGTTGATCAATTCTTGTGTTAAGGGTTTACGATTTCTTCTGATGTAATGGTATCTTTCCAAATCTTCTCTGGTAGGAAATCCAACCACTTTGCGTGGCGGATAGTTTTCCAAGTCCCAAAAGAAAATTTCCAACCCATTGGTATAAAAACAAAAAGGCAGTTCCCCTCCTTTTTCTTTTTGAATGTTATAACAATATTGTTTTGCTTGCTCTCGACCGAGCTCCGCATCTTTACTGGTTTTCTTGGCTTCAACTACTGCAATGACTGCTCCATCTCTCCCTAATAAGACATAATCTGAAAATTGATGTGATTTATATTCAGATTGTGATTCAGAAATAGTTCCTTTGATATTTGTTGAAATAAAATACTCATCCACAACTTGAGCCGAGTCATTGATACTCCAGCCAGAATCAACTAACAACTTGTCGATTATTATTTTTCTTGTTAGTGATTCAGATTCAGTCATTGAAATATTTTCTTGTGATTCACACACTATATTTCAATTATTCTATACATAATAATCATGCACCTCTTTTCCTTTCAATTTACTTCATTCACCAAATCAATATACTTCACAGACTTTTATTTTACAATAAGGCACATAATCTTTTTCAATTTCAGACACTTATATTTCTTGTTTAGCTCTGCTCTCTTCTTATCATTGGAGAACCGAAGATCGGCTCGACCGGCGCACTTGGTTGGTGAGCAAGGCGAATCAGAAAGTACAAGCCCGAAATAAAAAGTTATGCTGGCCGAGGTCACTTTCATTTTTGTCTGGAACAAAAATGAATAAAAACTCAACAGCATTCCTTATTTAACTGATGTTTTGCTGTCATTTTATCTTTGTTCATGAATCGAACAAAGTCCTCTTATTTAGACTGTTTTTATAAATGTCTTCAATCTCAAAACCGCTTACAGTAAAGTATGATTTTTTATTAAATCTAAATAACCATGAGCTATGAAAACCGCATTGAGCTAAAAATTGAAAACCACATTGCCTATGTGAGTCTGGCCCGACCAGATAAACGCAATGCTTTGGATATGGCGATGTTTCAGGCCATTGCCACTACGGCAAAACAATTGCGCAAAGACCGTTCGGTTCGGGCGGTGATTATCTCGGGTCAAGGCGAAGATTTTTGTTCGGGGCTGGATGTGAGGTCAATGATGTCATCAGTCTCGGGGCCTTTGAAATTACTCAAAAAAATATTTCCTTGGCGCTCCAATTTGGCACAAAAAGTTTCAACCGAATGGCAGCGTATTGGCGCGCCGGTGATTGTTGCCATTCATGGTCGATGTTGGGGTGGCGGTTTGCATATTGCCCTGGGTGGTGATATACGCATTGCGACCCCTGATGCTTCTTTATCCATTATGGAAGCGCGTTGGGGCTTGATTCCAGATATGGGTGGCTTACTGGCTTTGCGGACACACTGCAGGATTGATGTGGCTAAACATTTGACCTGGAGTGCTGAACAACTGGATGGTAAGGCTGCAAAACAAGCCGGGCTGGTGACCTATGTAAATGATGATCCCATGGTTTTGGCCAAAGCCTTAGCTGAAAATTACAAAAACCAATCCCCAGATGCTACCGCAGCTGTTAAAAGGCTTTACAACAAGAGCTGGACTGGCAGCAAAGGTATGGCTTTACTGCGTGAAACCTTTTATCAAATCAGGGTTATCTTTGGCAAAAACAGCAAAATCAAGGCCTATAATCAAACCCATGATACAGATAAACAAAAACCGTTTATCTTGAGAAAGAAATGGTAGTTGGCATTGAAGCGATCAATAACCAACTACTTTCCTGAACAAGGTACTATTCATTGCACTCCAAACCGGCCACTTGAGTCAGGCGAGTGACATTCATCTGTCCCGAATTATAACCGTTGCCACTTTGTGGATTCCAACTGAAAACTCCGGCATGACAACCTGTAAAAGTGAGCGTAAACGTTCCCCATGGAGTCAGCTGCATATCGTTGGCATTAAAATTAGGTGGGAACATAGCCCCATCAGTTATATTGGCATCAACAGTTATCGTTTGACCGTTATGGGTGCCAGTACCCAGTATCCAAACTTGATTGCCTTGCGAATCATAGACATACCAAATAATTAGTGCTTTATTATCAGGTAAAATTTCCACATTAAGACCATGACCTGACTGAGCGGGATCAAACCATTGACCAGTGTGAGCCGGAACAATGCCAAAACCAGATGCATTGGCTTTGACTAATCTCACATCGTCCCAACGCACCACTGATGGATCGGTGGAACCCGTATTGGCCGTTACTACCCCCAAGAATATTTGCACATAATGCGTACCCGCAGGTGGTGTTATTTGTGCGGTAATCTGGTCCCACTGACCCACTTGATATCCAGGTGATGGATAATAAAAGTCCGATAGACCCGTGTTAAACTGATTTTCATCCAACCACCGTACAATAATCGCCGCCCCTTGTGCTTCGGTGTTAGGTATCACTTTAAAATAGGCGCTAAGATCATAGCTTTGGCCTTGTTCAATAGCCACTGGAGCATGGCCGGTCGAACCCACTCCTCCATTGTTCAAAGAATCACTGAATTGCAAACTACCTGAGTTAGATACACCATCATCTGCTATCCAACTCACTTCACTCAATTCAAAAATATTCCATCCATCAATACCTGTATTAAAATTTGGGTTGCTCAACAGATTTTGTGCCTGTGATACCGATCCCAGTAAAAACATAAACAATATAATTTTTTTCATCGCGTGTTCCTCATTTAATTAGCTAACTATAGTTACGCTGAATCTAATAAATTACGGACAAAAAAAGACCAAATTTAAAATTGGTCTTTTAATTGATGTTGATGATTTACAGGATTAATTGCTGTAACGCAGCCCACATGATTTGGGGTCAGTTAGGTTCTCAACCCCAGCTTTCTTGAGTTTTTCGTAATGAATCACAGCAAACTGTTCTAATCCTTTTGCTTCGTGTGATATGTCATTCATCATATTTAATAACTCAAGATCAGTCAGGAAAGACATCCCGTCTTGCTTGGTTTGATTCACTAATAAACATTGATAGTACTTTGAAAATGCTTCAGCAGCCTGTTCACTGGCCGCAACAGCTTTCTGATCACCCATTCGCTCCTGGACTTTCGTTTCCAAATTGTAACCAATCATGGTCATCAGTATGCTGTCACTGTTATTTTGTAAGGTTTGGGCAATGGATAAACATTTTTTTGCTGTTTTGGGGTAACTCTCACAAGCAGTGATCAATGGTCTTAACACTGGATAGTGAGCCATAGCAATCATTTTATAGCTCATAAACAAATATTGTCGATTTAAAGCTTCCATATCGATATTTGAATCATCCAAACCAAAAGCTTCGAAATAGGCTTCATTCAAATTTTCCGGATAAGCATGCTCGGCTAAATAACCATCAACAGCAGCCTTAAACTCAGCACTGAGTGGATGCATCATTTGACTGTATTTGGCCTGGCTCATTCGATTCAAAATCAACTCCACCATTTCGGCATCATCTTCTTTCACCGCCTGGGACAAATCGGACAAATAGATATCGATGTTGTCAGGTGCCAATTTGAAAATTTTGTCTTTGATTCGCTCCGAACCACAGGAGTCAGACAAGCTTTCATCACACAAAGACAACGCCATCATCAAGGTGTTGTAATCAGCCTGCGGGCTGAAGCTGACTTTTTCTAACAAGGCCTGCTTTTGCTTGATGTCCAATACAGGTGCTTGATTATGTGGGTCGAACCTATCAGCATTAATATTCAGCATATTTAAAGCAATCATGGCGATATTAACATCCTCATGTTGCATCAGATGCTTATTCAAATCCATCATCCACCGTTCCTCATCAGAGATGGGACGGTTTTCATCCATCATTTCATCGAAATAAGCCAGTTGTTCATCGGTAAATTCCGTTTCAACATATTCAACAGACGACTCTTCCTGATAATCACAGGTATCAACAGCACCAGCCACTTGCATGAAACTCATGAGCCCCATCAAACAATACTTTTTCATCTTAACTCCACTTGCGAAAAAACCAGCTTAACATAAACTGCAAAACCAAGCATGTGCCATAAATCACAACTTAATAGTTACCTTTTACAGAATTTAAAGTATATTGCAACCTTTTACCCAATTAATCCGTCTTTTAAGAGACAGAGTCAGAGACAAAAAACAAATGATGAAAACCAAAATCACAGCATTTTTGCTGTTACTAAGCACCACACTTTTTGCCAGGCACCACATTCAATATCAAATTTCACCGCTGGGAAATCTCATCTATCAATTGGATTGCATCACCCAACCTGTCATTTTCCCCTGTAGCCAGGCGGATTTTTCGGAACTGTGGGAATCTGGAATAAACTCAGATAAACAAGATGCCGCTATGCTGGAACGTTGGAAATCTGCTCGCACAAAACTCAATAAAACCATTGAATATGTCGAATTACCGGAACTTGAACTACTGATCACCCCTAACTTCCCCATGAACTCAAGCAATGGCATCAATGTGCTTGAACAGGTTCGGATCATGGCGTTTGCCAGTGAAAAGCGAAATCACTATCTGACTCAACTGAAGTTTTGGTTGCCCATCAATGCGGTCAAGGAAGAACAACAAATCATCGACCATTTCTGGCCACGATTTGCACCGTGGTTTGAGCAACAGCAAGCCACTCTTAATCAATTTGTAGATGATGCCAAAATATTATCTGAGAAACATGACGTGGATGGTTTATTGACCGCCATGCAAACATTTTATCAATCAGATTTACCCGAGGATTTGGTTTTACCCGTGTATTTGGTCGCCCATCCAAAGAAAAGTGCAGCGACTTCTGGTTTGGTATTTAATGAGAACAGTGTGGTCGAAGTATTGAATGGCGAGAAAGCCAGTAACCGTTTGGCAGTTGTTATTCATGAAATTGCACATTTTTACCATGAACGCGCTCCTTTGGATACACACCTCAACCGCATGGCATATTTTTTCAATGAAAACTCTGAGGTCGGTAAAATCGGCTACTATCTGTTCAATGAAGCCATGGCCACCGCGATTGGCAATGGCCTGTTAGAACAAAGAATGATGTCTCCAGAACGGTTCGAATACTATCAGCAACACCCAATGTCCTTTTACAACAATCAGGGCATTGATCAAGCAGCCAAAACAGCTTTGCGTCTCGTTACCCAACAAATCAAAAATCAGCAAGCCATCGACATGCGATTTATGGCTGCTTTAGACAAAACCTGGGCCAAAGGTTTGCATCAAATAAAAAACCAACCCCAACAACTGTTGCGACACATGGGCTTGCTCATCATGGAAGAAACTTATACTGATATGATCAATGAAATCATCGGGACTATCCGCCCTTCATCAGCACAAATCAACACCAATGAAGACCTGAATAACGGTAAAAAAACTGTTATCGAACAATACCCGCAAATGGATACAGTTATTTTGGCCAAAAACTGGACCCAAATCCAAGCCATTAACATTCCTGAATTTGAGCTTGTAAACACTCCAGAAAAAGGTATTTATGTGCACAGCACCACTCAGGGAGTTTACTTTGTTTTAATTGTTGAGCCTGATAAGTCAAATGTAACAGAACATATCAAACAAATATTGGCTTGGTCCGATTTTAAATCCGCACCTTCCATCAGTTTATAACATCAGCCCACCTCCTTGTGAGCTTTTGTTATAGTGGCTGACTCAAGGGGATTGTCAGCCACGGGGAACCACAAAACTCAATTTACAGAGATGGGGGATTTGAATTTTGCAGTTTTAGGGGCTGTTTGTATTAATTTTCTGTATTCAAACAAAGGCATTGCACTCAATAAAATCATGCACAAACTAAACCACCAGTACCAAGGCTGATGCGGATGTTTGAAACCATGACAAAACACCAGAAACACAACGGTAATCGTTGTCAGATATTTGAGTCCCATCAAATAATTTTGTTCTGCCACACCCTTCCATTTCCATGATTGATTAAAGAATGCGAATATACCCAAAGATAAAACCACCAAAGCAAACCAAAAAACAACAACAGCAGATAGAGATAAAACCATACTAAAAGCCGCCGCTAAAGCAGTTGCCGCAGGCGTTGCCCAAACAAAGGCGCGCCACAAAACGGACCAATGGTTGTGAATTTTTCTTTTACTGAACCACATATTGACACCGGTTGCTGTAATCACCGTCATGACCAACCCCAACAACAGATACAGTATTTTGGTTGCCATGCCACCAAAATGTCCAAAATGCACGCGATAACTGGAATAAGCCACTTGCCTACCCACGCTGCCATCCGATAAATGCTGGTAATCGATAAAAGTACCATCGCTGTGGTAGCGATAAATTTCAGAATAAATCAACCGCTGTGGCAAACTGGCAGCCACTTCAACATATTGTTCTTCACTGCCAGGTTTTTGCACCACCAAATAGATGGGCGATGCTTCAGGTGCACGTTCCAACAGGTCTTGTTTGATTTGTGTCATATTGATGTTTTGCACAGGTTCATTGATAGCGGGATCACCTCCAAAAACTTCAGCAATGATTTGCTTTGAATCATGGTCTTTTTCCATCCAATCAACCACGGTCATACTGACTCCAAACAAACCAATATAAGCACCAGTCAAACTGACCACAAAAAAGAACGGCAAACCCCAGACACTTAAGCGGTTATGAATGTCCGTTTGTTCCATATGGCGATTACTGCCCAGTCGCAGCTTAAAGGCATCTTTGAACAAATTGGGATGCGCCAATAAACCAGAAATCATCAAACCGCACATCATCGCACCTAACATGCCAACAATGATGATTCCTAGCGTATGAGGTAAATGCAGGTAAATATGTAAATCAGTGATCATTTCTGTCCAGGGAGCGGATACCGGCTCAACCAATTGACCACTTGAGTCCAACCACCATTCGGTATCAATGGTTTGGGTTTTATCCTCCAGCACCGCTGATACATGTGACCTTGGCATATCTTCACTGGGATAAATAAAATACAAAGACTCCAACTTATGTGGAATCTGTTGCTGGATATTAACCAACGACTGTTCAATGGCGCCAGCATCCATGTGACTGTACTCATCTGCCAATGGTTGCTCCCAACGTTCCATTTCCGGGAAAAATACCACCAATGCGCCACTGAAACAAATCAGGTACAACAAAGCCGCCCAAAATAAACCCATCCAGGCATGACCACGCAGCGCTTGTTTGACCAATGATTGCGAAGGGGTTAATTTTTTAAATATATTCATAATAACCATCCATAGCAAACAGCGGTTAATAGCAAGGTAATGAGCAATGGCCTCAGCCTTTTTTCATCGGCAGCAAACCAGGTCGCCAAAGCGCCCCAAATAATGGGCATGATGATGAACGTCAACACCCATTGATTGGCCAGCTCAGCGATGAATAATTTCGAAATACAAAGTGCAATTAAAATGCTGCTGAACAACGCCACAGGACCGGCCAATAACAGTATCGAAGATTTGTACAACCAGTTATGTTCTGCAGCGACGCTTTTAACTGTTTTGACTGTTTTGTCATTGAACTTAACATGTGCTTTTGAAGCCAGTAATATCCAAGCCAACCAGCTGAAATGAAACAGCATAAAAAACCAGGCAAATTCCGTTCCTTCATTTTCTTGAAAAGCTATAAAACTTAACCAACCCAATATCAGGGAAACCACCACCAAGCTGAGTCTTAAGGTGGTGCGTTGTTGTCTACCCAGCTTTTGAGCCTGCTGCCAGCAAATCACCACCAGCAGCAAGCCCAATAGAGCCAAAAGATACATCAAAATATTCATTTAGAATTGATACTTCACACTGGCAGTGATGGTGCGTTTTTGACCGTAAAAGCAGTCACCACGGGCCAGGCAACTGGTGGTTGTGGTTTTATCCGTCAAATTATCAACATTCAAACTGAAATCGTAAGCACCCTTCTCATATCCAATCATAAAGTCAAACAAGGTGTATGCCTGGGTCAGCAATGGTTCATTCAACACCGTACCATCGGCTCCCACCACCCTGGCGCTGCCATCGGATGTTTCACCGACATAACGCACACCTGCACCCAGCTTAAATCCAGGCCAGAAGTTTTCAGGACGGTAGGTAGCCCATGTGGAGAACATGTGGTCAGGAGTGGCAGCCAATCGCGCACCCAATTCACCCACTGTATTACTGCGGGTAATTTCAGAATCCGTATAGGAGTAACTGGCATAAATATCCAATTCATTAAACTCAAATTGTGACTCTATTTCCAAACCAGTGATTTCCGCTTCGCCAACCTGAATACTACCGGCCGGATTGACCACATTGGGATCTGCAAGGTCAGCAGCTGACAGTGGTGTGGTGCGGTTTTGTTCAGTGATTTGGTAAACGCTTGCTGTAATCAAATGCTCTGTTCCTAAAGGTTGGTATTTCAAACCGAGCTCAAACTGTTCACCGGTTCTTGGGTCATAAGAATTACCATAAGCATCTTCACCGATGATGGGATCAAAGGATTCAGAATAACTGAAGTAGGGAGATATATTATTTTCAAATTGATACATCAAACCCAATCTTCCGGTGGTGGCCTCTGATAATTGACTGGTAGATACTGCTGTTTTGTTCTTAACTCGGTCTCTTCGTAAAGCCGCTGATACGATCCAATGGTCACCCAAATAGACCTGATCTTGTAGGTATAAACCGGTTTGATAGATGTGATTGGCAGGTGAGTCTATAACATCAGCAGGTGTAGGGAAATCAGTCACCAATCCATATACTGGATCATAGAGGTCTAACAGTCCTCCTGCACCGTA
Organism: Lysobacterales bacterium; assembly: GCA_020442635.1. GTDB lineage: Bacteria > Pseudomonadota > Gammaproteobacteria > Xanthomonadales > Marinicellaceae > Marinicella. The sequence goes on along the minus strand of JAGRJR010000001.1, from coordinate 38,635 downwards.
TAAGAACAAGCTGTCATTGTCAGTTTTTGCGTTTTGGTAATCTATACCGACCACTATTTTGTGCAGCGCACTGCCCCATAATTTCTCCCCGTGTAAGCGCACATCTGAGGTTATTGATTTGGCACGATTGTCGCTGATGTATATAGAACGCAACAAGCTGCGCCCATCATCTTGAAATACTGGTGGCCAGCCGTACATGGTTCGATAATCAACGGAGGAATCACTGTAACGGGTGCCACCTTGTAACGCCCATCCATTCATAAAATCATGATTGAACAAGGCGGTCAGTGCTTGCTGTTCTGAGTCATAGCGATCAAATTCGGGCTCGCTGACAAATCGATTCACAGGAATGCGTCCATTGGGCGCGGGTAAGCGTGTACCCATATGTGGGAAAAACTGTGTGCTTGAACCTGTTTCATTCTTCTGCCAGTTTCCAATAAAGGTCAGCTCGGTTTGATTGGAAAGGTGGAAAGTCATGCTTGGACTGATGACAAGAGAGTCGTCAGCAACATAATCTGTTTGTGTTCCAGAATCCCTGAATAAGGCCACGGTTCTGAACAATACACTGGCATCTTCATTCACAGCACCGGTAAAATCAGCCGCTAACTGACGGCGATCAAAGGAACCCACTTGCCCCCATAACTCGCCATAAAATTCAGCTTGGGGCTTTTTGGAAACCATGTTAACAATCCCACCCAAACTGCCCTGGCCATACAACACAGAGCTGGGTCCTTTGAGGATTTCTACTTGCTGAATGCCATAAGGATTGGGGCGAATGTTGTTGTAATAATTGAACGAAGTGCGTAAGCCATCCAAATACTGGATGGGTGCAACCGATCTGATTTGCGACCAATCACCCCGACTGTCAACCCCATAAGGACCGTTATAAACACCGGCCACATATCCCAGCGCATCCTGAATGGTTTCTGCACCCAGGTCTTCAAAACGCTTGGCAGTCAAAACAGAAACTGAACTCGGTGTATCCACGATGGGAGTATCGGTTTTGGCTCCTGTTGCCGATACGTATGAAATCAGACCAGAAGTAGAAGCGATTACTTTGATTTCCTCTAACTGCTCAGTATCTGTTTTTTTGCTATCAGCATTGTCAGTATCTGACTGTGCCCAGCTGTTGGATTGAGTCATCATTAATAAGGGGATTAATAGTAGTTTTTTGTGGTTCATTGTTATTTGTGGTTATTAATTAAATGCGAATTGTAATCTTATTGATAATGATTCTCAATAGCATTTTAAAATTAAATCAACTTTATTTTATTGAGATAGATTGTGCTGATGTATGAATGATCATTTTGGGTTTTTCAAGTGCTTAACAATTTGGACCAGGTTGATAAAACCTTGTTGAAATTAGCTTGGTAATTGAAAAGACAGGATTTTTAGATTGTTGTTGGTTCAGAGCAAGCCAGTGATTAAACCCAAGGCCACAAAAACCAACAACAAGGAAACCACCACTTGAACACTGCCTATGGTTATTTTATTGAGCAGCTTTTTACCAATGATGGCTCCCAAGAAAGCAAACAGTGTGGCCATCAACACCAATGACCATTCAATCCCATGAGATTCAGTCATCAGGTCTTGACCATAAACCAGTAACCTGGAAACATCTACTAACACCGCAACCATCACGCCCGTAGCAATGAACTGCTCCTTGCTAAGACCGGCTTTAAGTAAAAAAAGGCTGCGAAATGCACCTTGATGACCTGATAAACCACCAAAGAAACCACTGATGAATCCACCCAGCGGTAAGTATTTTTTATCCAGGGTTTTTCTTTTAAGCCATTGGGTTAATTCAAAAATGACAAAAACAATAATCAAAGCCCCAACAATCAGTTTTAATACCGTTGTCTCAAATGCATGACCAAAAAATTGAAAATTGAAAGCACTACCCTCTTCTGCCAACCAACCCAATACATAAGCCCCAAGAAAAGCAGCTACAACCGCAGTGAGTCCAAAACGCAGTAATACATCCTTGTTAACATGTTTCGCAAGCAAAGAGAGCTTAAAAACATTGTTGGCTAAATGCACCACTGCAGTAACACCAATGGCCACTTCAATCGAAAAGAATAAAGCAACCACAGGCATTAACAATGTGCCTAAGCCAAAACCGGAAAAGAAGGTCAACAAAGACGCTAAACAAGCGACGGCAGATACAATGACAATTTCAATCATAAATATACATTGAAAATAGAAATAATTTAATCGACTCTTATGACTTACCCATGAAATGATTTAAGCTGGTTTCTGCCATTGGTTTTTGCTTGGTACATGGCAGAATCAGCATGATCAAAGAGCTCATCCAAAGTTGAGTCTGGGTAATGAGCCATACCAATGCTGATGGTTAATGTGTTGGTTAAATCCAATTGTTGCCAATCATAACTCCTGACCGCGACCAATAATTTGGATAAGGACACAACAGTGGCATCACGTGGCTGGTTTTTAACCAGGATAGCAAACTCTTCGCCACCATACCTTATCAGGGTGACATTCTTGTCGGCCCATGACCTCATGATTTTGGCCACATGCTGAATCACCTGATCACCTTTTTCATGCCCAAAGTTATCATTGATGTTTTTAAAATGATCAATATCAATGATCGCCAAGGTCAACTGCTGTGGAGGCTTTGTCTTATGGTGTTTGACCAATGCATTGAAATATCTGCGATTGTACAGTTGTGTCAAAGCATCTGAGTTTGAAATCAATTTGAGTTTATTGACCAACTCACTTTTTTCCTGATTGACCTGTTCCAATTGCAAGGTTCTTTCCTTGACTTTTTGTTCCAGATTATTTTTATATTCAGACAGTGCCGAGAAGGTCAATGCATATGACAAACCAGGCCTGTATCGCTGAACAAACAAACGCAACAGATTTAAATCTGATATTAAAAAAGCATTATGGTTCGTTCTGACCAAAAGTAATCTGGCGAAAACCCCACTATGATCTTTGAACAAAGCCGTCATATAATCAATGGTCTTACCCTGAATAAACAACCGTCCTAAATTAACATGTTCTTTAGAGTGGGTCTGTTCCAAAATTTCTTCAAATTCATCCTTAGAAAATCGTTCATCCTTCAGTAAGTATCTTTTGGGTAAACCTGCTGCATTCAACTCCAACAAGCACAAAGCCTGAACGTCAAATAATTGATCACATCTGGCTTTTATGGCCGCTGTCACCTGGTCCACCTCAAGAAAACTGGCAGGGTATTCTGTACCCGCTTTGGGGATGGTCATATCTTCGTTGTTTGACTTGTGATTGAAACCATAAAAGCTGATCAGTAAAACCACCATAAAAGATGAAAAAAGAGAAAAAACCATGTGATCACCGTGCCACAACAAGGCAGACAATACACCAGCAGGCACATAGATAAAATCGGCAAACAAATAAGCAGGAGTAAATAATTTGGAAACTTTTTTGCGATCAAATGAAAAGTAGATGTAAATCATTACGATGTTGATAATTTGCATCATGATGGCCGCAATGGTTATAACAAAAACCGCCCAAAAATCCAAAGTCAGAAGTGGCAAAGTTAACCAATGACTCAGCACCCAATAAGTACTGAGCAACATAATGGTGTTCATCGACAAATTGTTTAACGCCCGAATGGTGGCAATGTGATATGAATTCATCCGATATGATTTATTGATGAATGGCATAATCAGACTTGCGGTGGTGGTGATGACTAATGTTTCTGAAATAGGTAAAGTCAATAACAAATGGAACTGTACCAAGCGCTCCATTGATATCATGCCCAAATAAGGCATTTTTATACCGTATTGCCAAACCAATAACATGGCAGAAGTTCCGATTAGCCAAGTCAACAACTGAGGCATGGAAAAAATACCGTGCAGCATGAAAAGCGCATAGCATGCAGCCACCATCAAAACGCCTAAAACGTAGTAATTGATGGGTTTAAAAATCAACTGTTTTAAATGAGCCTTCATATCACATGATTATACATGATTAATTGAATGATATGATTTGTTGTTAAATTTGTTTTGTTCGCAGTAAAACCGCCTTTTCATTAATGGATTTGTATAGGATAACCGCACACTCCAGTCACGGATTTTGATCCAAGTGAATTTTTATAAGTGAGATTGCGAACAGATATGGCAAGTTGTATAATGATAGGATCAATAGGAGGCTCAATGATGAAAAAAATACTTATTTGGGGATTTATTGCTTTATTGGCTTCTACCGCCACTGCTGAGATCATCGAAGTCAACAACTCAGCAGGCAGCGGGGTCTATGCGGATGCATCTGGAAACCTCTACATTCATGATGTCAACGTGGCTGCCGTAACCATGATTAAAGCCTCCTATACATGTAACACTACTGATGCCAACTGTGATGAAACTGTCATTATTGATGCCAATGGCGATGGCATGGGTAATGCCTTGGACCGCCCTGCTGCTGTAGTGGTCGATTCAGCTGGTAATGTTTATGTTTCTGGCCAATTCAGTGACAATGTGTTCAGAATTTTAAACCCGGCAGTCTGTGTAGCCGATTGTATTCGTGAAGTGGTTGATGCCAACGGGGCCAATGTTAACGGTTTTGATACGGCTTTGGCCTTGACTGTTGATGCCAATGACAATGTCTATGTCGCTGGTGGTGGCTCTGATAACGTCATCAGAATTCCAGCTTCAGAAACTTGCGCGACCACAGGTACACCATGTAACTTGACTGAAATCATTGATATCACTGGCGATGATGGTGCCGGACCCAATGAGCTTAACCAACCCGTCGGACTGGCTTCGGACAGTCAGGGAAGTGTTTATGTCACAACACAAAATTCAGACAATGTCTTCAAAATTGCCACACCTGGAACCTGTAGCACTACCGGCACGCTTTGTACCATCACCGAACTGGTCGATGAGGCCACCATTACCAGTCAAGCATTCGGCCGCGGAATCACGGTTGATAGCCAGGATAACATCTACTTTACTTCGCTAGGTTTTTTCCAACCTGCCGCTGTGTTCAAAATAAATACACCTGGCAGCTGTAGCACTTCAGGTACGCCATGTGTTATCACTGAAATATTTAATATGGCCACACCCCAACAAGCTGGGAATATGACGGTTGATGATGCAGACAATATATTTTTTACTGGAGGGAATGGCGACAACGCCTATAAAATCAACACGCCAATCAGTTGTAGCACTTCCGGAACGCCTTGTGTGATTACTGAAATCATTGATGCATCAGGGGATGGCAGTTCTGCTCTTGACGGCACTTCAAATGTGGCTTTCGCTTTTGGACAAATATATGTATCAGGCGGTGGCAGTGACAATGTTTTTCGTGTCACGGGTGTGGCCGTTTCTAACGATTTGATCTTCTACGACGGTTTTTAGCTACATACAACAAACTTTAGTCTGATTTTTTTCGGTTTATCCGCTCAGAGCCTTTTACCCTGAAGTGGTTCAGGTATAATACGCGTTTTCAAATATTAACCACGAGAAATCCCTTGGGAAGCTGGATTAAAGAAAAACAGAAATCGGCTGCTTTTTTTGGCACCAATTCATCCTGGTTGGAACAATATTATGACCAGTACCTGGAAGACCCACATTCGGTCTCTGCTGAGATGCAAACCCTGTTCAAGGAATTTGATCAGGGCTCACCTGATGTAAGGCATTTGCCCATCATTGAAAAGTTTGAGCAAGCAGGTAAATACCCTGCCATGGCGCCTGCTTCAGGTGACGCAGTTCATACACAGAAACAGGCCGATGTATTGCGATTAATCAATTCTTATCGCTTGCGTGGACATCAAAAAGCAAAACTGGATCCCATCAACTATTCCAAACGCCCTGAAACACCGGATTTGGAACTGCCTTATCACAACTTGTCCGAAGCTGACATGGCCACCAGCTTCAACACAGGTTCGATGGTGGCACCAGAACAACTGCCATTAAAAGACATCATCGATTTGCTGGAAAAAATATATTGCCAGCACATCGGTGCTGAATACATGCACATCACTGACATTAAAAAGCGTGAATGGCTGCAACAAAGGTTAGAAAAGCCAGCTGGCGCTCTTCCATTCAATGCAGAAGAAAAGAAAAAAATGCTCAAATGTCTGACTCAAGCGGAAGGGCTTGAGCGTTATTTGCACACAAAATACGTCGGACAAAAGCGCTTCTCTCTGGAAGGTGGCGATGCGTTGATTCCACAAATGTCCTTTCTGATTCAGCATTTGGGTGCACAAAAAACCAAAGAATTGGTCATCGGCATGGCTCATCGTGGTCGCTTGAACATGCTGGTAAACATCTTGGGCAAATCACCAGCTGATTTGTTTGATGAATTTGATGGTGTCAAAGCCGATGAACTGGATAATGTGAATTCCGGTGATGTGAAATACCACAAAGGTTATTCCTCCGATGTTCCAACACCAGGGGGTGATGTACATTTGGCTATGGCATTTAACCCGTCCCACTTGGAAATCATTAATCCTGTGGTTCTGGGTTCAGTTAGAGCTCGACAAGTCAGACGTGAAGACTCAAACAAAAATGTGGTGGTTCCTGTATTGATTCATGGTGATGCCGCCTTTGAAGGCCAGGGTGTTAACATGGAGTTGTTCAATATGGCCATGGTGGAAGGTTACGATGTGGGTGGTACCATCCATATTATTGTCAACAATCAAATTGGCTTTACCACCACCCATGCTTTGGATAAAAAAGCTGGTTTGTACTGTACAGAATTGGCGAAGATGGTACAAGCACCTATTTTTCATGTCAATGGAGATGATCCTGAAGCCGTAGTCTTTGCTACACAGGTAGCTGCCGATTATCGACAAACTTTTGGTATGGACGTGGTGATTGATTTGGTTTGTTATCGAAAACATGGTCACAATGAAGCTGATGAACCATCTGCAACCCAACCACATATGTATAAATTGATCAAGGCACACAGCTCACCTAGAGAGATTTATGCAGACAAGTTAATTGCGGAGAAGGTGATTGATGCCTCTTTTGCCAGAGATCTGGTTGACCAATATCGAGACCGCCTGGATAACAAGGAAGGTATTGTAGAGTTTGGTCCCACCCACAACAACGATAAATTCGCTGTTGACTGGACACCCTACATCAAGGGCGAGTTAACTGAACAGATTGATACCACCATCTCTGCAGACCGCTTTGCAAAATACAGTCAAATGATCACAGACTTGCCTGATGACCTGAAACCTCATCCACGGGTGAACAAAATTAACCAAGACAGGGTAAAAATGATGCAAGGTGAGATACCTATGGATTGGGGATTTGCCGAAACCATGGCTTATGCCAGTATTTTAGATGAAGGTTACCAAATTCGCATCGATGGTCAGGATTCACAACGTGGTACCTTTTTCCATCGCCATGCCGTGGTGCACAATGTAAATCAAAACGAAAACTTTACACCGCTGGCCAAGCTGGAAACCGACAAAAACAAAATAGACATCATTAATTCAGTATTGTCTGAAGAAGCTGTTTTGGCGTTCGAGTACGGATATGCCACCACCGAGCCAAGAGCCTTGGTGATCTGGGAAGCGCAGTTTGGTGATTTTGCCAACGGTGCTCAGGTGGTGATTGACCAATTCATTTCATCAGGCGAAGCCAAGTGGGGACGCTTGAGTGGTTTGGTGATGTTCCTGCCTCACGGCTTTGAAGGCCAAGGTCCAGAACACTCTTCGGCACGTTTGGAGCGTTATTTGCAGCTGTGTGCTGTCAATAACATGCAGGTTTGTATGCCTTCAACACCGGCACAAACGTTTCACATGATTCGTCGTCAGATGTTGCGCAAAGCCCGCAAGCCCTTGGTTGTAATGACACCTAAAAGCCTGTTACGTCATAAATTGGCCACTTCAACCAAAGAACAGCTGACTCAAGGTCGTTTCCAAACAGTAATTCCAGACCGCCGTGTTGAGAAAAAAGATGTCGAACGCATCATTTTCTGTTCGGGTAAAGTGTACTACGATTTATTGGAACAATTGACCGAAGAAGACAACAAAACAGTAGCACTGGCTCGGGTGGAACAACTGTATCCATTCCCCCGAAATGCCTTGACTCAGGAAATTGATGTTTATCCAAACACAAAAGAAGTGATTTGGTGTCAGGAAGAACCCATTAACCAGGGTGCCTGGTTCCAAATCAGACACCATTTACAACACTGTATAGCTGATCGCTTTCCTTTGTATTTTGCTGGCAGAAAAGGTTCGCCCTCGCCTGCGGTTGGTGCATTGAAAGTACATATCAAAGAACAACAACAATTGATTAAAGATGCCATCCATGGTGAACATGGTTCGGCCATAGACGCGGAGTAATAGAAGTATGAGCATTGATGTTAAAGTGCCGGTTTTACCTGAATCAGTTACCGATGCAACGGTAGCCACCTGGCACAAGAAACCCGGTGATTTCGTAAAAAGGGATGAAAATCTGGTAGACCTGGAAACCGACAAAGTGGTTTTGGAAGTTCCTGCACCAGCTGATGGAATTTTAGAATCTATTGCTGTTGAAGCTGGCGATGTCGTTGAAGCCAACCAAGTGTTGGGCGTAGTTAAGGAAGGTGAAATTCCTGCCGAAAAAGCCGAAGAATCTGTAGCACCGAAAGCCACTTCAACACCAGCCAAAGAAACCAGTCAAACAACAACAGCTGCGCCTCAAAGCATTGATACGGGTTCAGCAGGTCCTGCTGCGCGCAAAATGATGCACGAAAATAACATTGATGCTTCACAAGTAACAGGTTCTGGTCGTGGCGGTCGCATCACCAAACCGGATGTCCAAACAGTGGCTAACACACCTATGGAAGAACGTGTTCCCATGAGTCGTTTGCGTCAGAAAATCGCTGACCGCATGATTGAAGCCCAATCAACAGCAGCCATGTTGACTTCATTCAATGAAGTTGATTTAAAAGCGGTGATGGACATCCGTAAAAAATACAAAGAAGAATTCATCAACAAGCACGGTATTAAATTGGGCCTGATGTCTTTCTTTGTCAAAGCCGCTACCGAAGCTTTGAAAAAATTTCCCATCATCAACGCTTCCGTTGAAGGCACTGATGTGGTGTATCACAAACAACAAAACATCGGCATTGCCGTAGCCACAGATCGTGGACTGGTGGTTCCAGTTTTGAAAAACACCAACGCCATGAGCCTGGCTGACATTGATACCCACATCCGTGATTTCGCCATCGCTGGTAATGAAGGAAAGTTGACCATGGATGACTTAACAGGTGGCACTTTCACCATCACCAATGGCGGCACCTTTGGTTCTTTGATGTCTACACCAATCCTCAATATGCCACAAAGCGCCATTCTTGGCATGCACACCATCAAAGAACGTCCAGTGGTGGTTAATGGTGACATTGTGGTGCGTCCGATGATGTATCTGGCTTTGACTTATGACCACCGAATCATTGACGGCAAAGATGCTGTATTGTTCCTGGTAACGGTTAAAGAAATGCTGGAAGACCCAGCTCGCATGCTGTTGAACTTGTAGGAGCTTGTAATGACAGATAAATATGACGTAATAGTTATTGGCGGTGGACCGGCTGGTTATGTGGCAGCTATTCGTGCTGCACAGCATGGTTTTAACACCTTGTGTATCGACCGTTTTAAAGGTAAAGATGGCAACTATTCACTGGGAGGTACTTGCTTGAATGTGGGTTGTATTCCTTCAAAAGCCCTGCTTGACTCATCCAAGCATTATGAGCAAATGACCAAACATTATGATGTACATGGCATTTCTTTTGACAATGCTGCCATTGACGTTCCTACCATGATTGGTCGCAAAGATAAAATTGTTAAACAATTAACCGGTGGTATTGCGCAATTATTCAAAGCCAACAAGGTTAATTACAAAGCCGGAAGTGGCAAATTGTTGAAAGACCGACAAGTTGAAATCAGCAACGAAGACGGCAAAGAAATCGTACAAGGTGAACACATCATCCTGGCCAGTGGTTCTGTGCCCATCAACATCCCTAATGTTGAAGTGGACAATGAATACATTTTAGACAATGCCGGTGGACTTGATGTTAATGCCGTACCTGAAAAACTCGGCGTTATCGGCGCTGGTGTGATTGGACTGGAGCTCGGCAGTGTATGGAATCGTTTGGGTTCTGAAGTCACTGTATTTGAAGCCATGGATACCTTTCTGGCAGCTTGTGATCAAACCATTGCCAAAATGGCCGCACGTGAGTTCAAAAAACAAGGTTTGGATATTCACCTTTCAACTTTTGTTAAATCAGCGACAGTTAATGACAGCAAGGTAGAAGTTGTTTATGAGAAAAACGGCGAAAAAACCACAGCCGTTTATGACAAATTATTAGTCGCCGTTGGCAGAAAAGCCGAAACTTCAGGCTTGCTCAGCGAAGACTGCGGCGTACAATTAACCGAACGTGGTCAAATTGATGTCGATGATGACTGCCGCACTTCAGTACCCAATGTTTGGGCCATTGGAGATGCGGTACGTGGCCCTATGTTGGCTCACAAAGGTTCTGAAGAAGGTTCAGCTGTGGTGGAACGTATTGCTGGACAACATGGTCACATTGATTTCAATACCATTCCCTGGGTCATTTACACCGAACCTGAGATTGCTTGGGTTGGTAAAACTGAAGAGCAATTGAAGGCAGCTGGCGTTGAGTACAAAATTGGCACATTCCCATTTGCTGCCAATGGCCGTGCTTTGGCCATGAATGAACCAACCGGCATGGTCAAACTGATTGCCGATGCCGAAACCGATGAATTGCTGGGCGCGCACATTTATGCCGCCAATGCAGCTGATTTATTGTCAGAGTGTGTGGTTACCATGGAATTCAAAGGTTGTGCAGAAGACTTGGCTCGCATTGTTCATGCACACCCAACATTGTCTGAGGCTGTGTTTGAAGCCGCGATGAATGTCGACAAACGCGCCATTCACAAAGCCAACTAATAGACTTTGAAATCCCAAATTAAAGCCGGCTACACGCCGGCTTTTTTTGTTCCTTGACCTGTGAAATTTGCGTGATATTAATTCATTAAAATTCTCACGCCTTGTCTACACAGCTGAATCTAACATTTCTACTCGAACAAACAAGTTCGAAGTAACGACTTTTTATCCACAAAATATATGAGAAAAAACATGAATACATTAAACAAAACTTCTAAATTTTTCACCCTGGCCATTTTAGTATTGGTAACCTTCGGCGTGATGGCTGGCGGTAGTTACAAAAACAACAAGCAAGACATCGTTGACACCGCTGTAGCGGCTGGATCTTTCAATACATTGGTAACTGCGGTTAAGGCCGCTGATTTGGTAGATACACTAAAAGGAGACGGCCCATTCACTGTATTCGCACCAACTGATGAAGCTTTTGCCAAGCTGCCTGAAGGTACACTTGAGAACCTGCTAAAACCAGAAAATAAAGATCAATTGGCAGCTATTCTGACCTATCATGTAGTACCTGGTAAAGTACCAGCTGAAGACGTGATCAAATTAACTGAAGCAACCACTGTACAAGGCAAAAATGTTGAAATTATGATCAAAGATGGCAGTGTGGTGTTGAATGGTAACAGCCAAGTGGTACAAACAGACATCAAAACCAGCAATGGAGTTATACATGTTATTGACACAGTTATCTTACCACCTAGCACACCCTAATCATCAATTGACCACTGTCAAAAAAGGCCGATTGATTCGGCCTTTTTTTTGGACTTTACTGACGCATACAATAAAAATATAACTACCCTTTAATCATCTAACAAACTACTAACAAATGTCTTACAAGCTGATAACCACTGATTCCGTGTAAAATAGTATTCTGGGCACTCTTTCAAGAAAATGGTTAAAACTATGAATTCAATCAAACGCTTAATGTTATCTACCCTAGCGGTCACAACGGCAATCGCCGGTGCCTCAAACACACAGGCATCTGTGATACCCAATCAACCTCAACACCAATCCAAAGCACTACAATTTGATGTGGCACTTTCCAACCTCAGCGTGTTGGCAGGCACCCAACAAAAAGCTTATTTAAATATCGACATCACTGGACTACCCAGCCAACTCAAGAAACAGCGCCCCAAAACCAACATTGCTTTTGTACTCGATAAATCTGGTTCCATGTCAGGACAAAAAATGATTCAGGCCAAACAGGCTCTTGAAATGGCTGTTTCAAAACTGACTCCAAATGATGTCGCTTCATTGGTGGTCTATGATGATGAAGCCCGAGTAATTTGGCCAGCCGCCACCATGCAACATCCACAACAATTTTTAAATACCATTCGAAGCATTGATGCCAACGGTTCAACAGCACTGTTTGCTGGTGTCACTCAAGGTAGTTTTGAAATCAGAAAATATTTAGATCAAAACAAAGTCAACCGGGTTATTTTGCTCTCTGATGGTATGGCCAATGTTGGTCCCAGCAAGCCTCATGAGTTGGCAGAACTGGGACGGGCTTTGAGTAAACAGCGCATCAGTGTTTCAACCATTGGTTTGGGATTGGGCTACAACGAGGATTTAATGACTCAATTGGCCGGTCACAGCGATGGTAATCACTATTTTGTAGAAAATGCCGACAAACTGGCTGATGTGTTTAATTCCGAATTGGGTGATATTTTCTCAGTAGTGGCACAAAATATACAGATCAATATCAATTGTCGTGACGGCGTTAAACCCATACGCATTTTAGGCCGTGATGAACACTTCACTGGACAAAACATCAAAACCAATTTCAATCAAATTTATGGTAACCAGAAAAGACACTTAACACTGGAACTGTTGTTACCTCCCGGCACCAATGGCGCCCAAATGGATGTCGCTGATGTGACCATTGCTTACAATGATGCTGCTTTAAAACAACAGTTATCGTTCAATGATTCAGTGGCTGTCACTTACACCAATCAAGATCAACAGGTTGAAAAAGATAAAAACAGTATGATTTATGATAATGTAACCACTTTTGAAGCCAATGAAGTTTCCAAACAAGTGGTCAGACTCAGAGATGAAGGTGATTTAGAAGGCGCCAAGAAATTACAAAGTCAAAATATCAGCAATTTATCTCAAAAGCTATCTGGTTCTGCTGCACCACAAAGAATTCAGGAACAAATTGAACAAGAAGAGCAGTTATTAGACAGCTTGGATAAAGCCGATTGGAACAAAGCAAGAAAACAAGTGAGACAAAAACAATATAAAATTGATAACCAACAGTCAGAACAAGATGATGATAGTGACAACAAATAATCGCCAGAACAACTTATACCAAAAGGAATTGTTCACACCATGAACAACAAAAGTAACTTGTTATTGTTACTATTGTTTGGACTGACTATTGGTCTTGTTGGCTGGCTGGGCTTAAAACTTGCCAGCCAACAAGATCGACAAATCAAGGCAAGCCAAATTGATCGATCAGAACAAGCCTTGTTATTGATGCAAAACAACATCAATGAATACATCATTCAGCAACAAGAACATTTCAACCAATTACTCAATAAAGACCTCAATGCGCTACAAGCTCGCTTAAATTCTGACCCCATGATTCATGACATCCTGTTGTTGAATCTTGTCGATCAAATCGTATTTCCATCACAGGTTAATCCATTACAACAGCAAAACAGCTATCAATGGTTAAACAATATTGCGATACATGATGAGTCAAATACCAACAACCAGCCAAAATCCGGTTGGTTTATCTGGTACCAGCAACAAACTGAAAAATACATTTTTTGGACAATGAATGACAGTCAAAAACTTTTCATAGAATTAAACAACGCCATGTTTATGGGCGATTTTATCCATTGGCTTTCACAACAACCCAATATCGCCAAACCCGGTTATCTGGTCATCAATGACAATCAGGGGCGAACCTTTTACCAATGGGGTAAAGAACTCACAGCTAAAGCTGACATCAACATTCAAAAACATTTGAGCTCACCTTTTACCGGTTGGAGTTTGCGTTATTACTCCAATACCCAATCACTTTCGACTCTGTCAAAAGGATTGTTTCAATTGATCATCATCGGCTTATTGATTTTGGTTTCAATCATCACTTATATCCTGTTCAGCATCAAACGTCGTGAACATCAAGAAGCCCAGCAAAGGTTGAGTTTTGTTAACCAGGTTTCACATGAACTGAAAACGCCACTCACCAACATTCGCTTGCATGGCGATCTGTTAGCAAGAACCTTAAACAGCACAGAAATTCCCGCCAAAAGCATGCAATCATTGAACATCATACAACAGGAAAGTGAACGACTGACGCGCTTGATCAACAATGTCTTGAATTTTAATTCAGTGGACAACAGCACTTTATCGATCCACTGTTCACCCATACCCTTTTCACAACTTTTGGAAGAGTCCATCGAACCTTTTAAACCCAAGTTTGAACAACTGGACATTGCAGTTATTGTTAATAATGCCATCAACTCAGATGTCAACATTGATCATGACATTTTCAAACAAATCATGGCCAATCTGTTATCCAACATTGAAAAATATGCGGCCGAGAGTCGACAAATAACCCTATCGACAAAACAAAACGCCGACTTGATTACAGTCGTTGTACAGGACCAGGGTGAAGGCATACAACGCAAGTTCCATGAAAAAATTTTCCGGCCCTTTTATCGCATCAAAAGTGATTTAACCCATGCTTCAGGCTCTGGACTGGGGCTGGGACTAGCCAGAGAATTGGCACGCTTACATGGTGGTGATTTGCAGCTGATACCCTGTGAAACTGGCGCTTGTTTTGAGTTGACCCTTATGGAGGATTCTTGATGAAAATTCTGATTGTAGAAGATGATATTAACATCGCTGATGGTTTAGCTCAATTGATGGAACTGGAAGGTTACCAAAGCACCATTGCCCATGATGGAAAGTCAGGTTTAGATTACTACCAACAAGGCCAGTTTGATTTACTTATTATTGACATCATGATGCCCGTTATGGACGGCTATGAACTGTGTAAAGCCATTCGCAAGCAAGACACCGAAACGGCCATCATCATGCTCAGTGCCAAAAACGCCGAAATTGATAAAGTGGTAGGTTTGGAATTAGGGGCCGATGATTTTATTTCAAAACCCTTTGGTGCACGTGAAGTGATTGCACGCATTCATGCCATCATGCGCAGAGGTCAAGCAAAATCAAAAGCCAATGATTCACAGTTCAGCTTGTCAGATTTAACCATAGATGTAGCAGCGCAGCGGGCATTTCGTCACAAAGAAGTGATTGAACTGTCTTCAAGAGACATCAAAATACTACAGTTGTTTCATCAACATCAGGGACAAGTCATCAATCGCAACATGATATCGGATTTTGCCTGGGGACATGACTATCTGTTTAATTCAAGAGCCATCGACCAACACATCTTTCAATTGCGAAAACGCATCGAGTTAAATCCGCAAGAACCACAAATTATCAAGACCATACACGGTGAAGGCTATCGCTACGAAAAATAAAAGCACAGCCCTTTCTTCGGGGTAAAAAAAAGACCGAATCAATCGGTCTTTTTTTCTTTTATTATCAGTATTAATCCAGTGACAAAGCTGATTTAGATTTGTCACGGCGACTTCTCTCTTTTTCGCGGTATTCCTTAACACAAGAATCCTGATCATACATCACACATGCCAGATAATCAGTGGCTTCAATCAAAGCCGCACGAATGGCTTTACCAGCTGGAGTCTTTTTGTGACCACCCAAAGAACCACCAAAACCACCTCTACTCAGGCCAACGCTCATACCACCACCTTTGGCTTCACCTTCAATGGTTCTGACATATTCAACTTCACCTGTGGTGGCATTAATTACACGCAAATCAATGGCTAAATAAGCTTTTTGGCTTTTACCACCCAAAGAAATGCCTTTAAAGCTCACGCCACCACCAGTGCCTTTGGTGTTTTCTTCATAAGCAGCCACTTTACCTGAAATCAAATATTGTGCACCAGTTACCTGACCCATTTTAGCAGCTGTTGATTTAGAAACTCGACCAGAAGCACCCAAATCCTGTTCACCCAAAACGCTATCTAGTTTTTGTCTTTCTACCACTTTGAATGCACCGGTTGAAACCAGTTCATTGGCCAACATGCCACCTAACTCTCGACCGACATCAGTTTGCCACCAATGGGCTTGCGTTTCATTGGTGAAATCCAAGACTGCAACAACAGGACGGTCTTTAGCTAACGCATTTCCACCAACCATCAATGTTGCTAGTAACAAAAGTAATTTTTTCATTTATTCTCTCCCATATAAAATAATTGATTAATGATTCATATACTGTAACAATCTACTCCTATTTTTACTGACATTCAACATGGATACAAAAAAACTTAACCATTTACGCAGCAAACTGGACGAAATTGATGCGCAAATTATAACCTTAATTGCTGAACGACAGTTTAATGTTGAACAAATCGGAAATGTGAAGTTGACCACAAATTCGCCCACCAGAGACTATCAAAGGGAAAAACAAGTCATTGATAAAGTCAGGAATCATGCGGTTAATCAAGGTTTGGACCCCGAAATTGCACAGAAGATATTTGAGCTGGTCATTGAAACCTCACTGAGCAAACAAGAGATCCAAAAAGTCAAAGAATCCAACTATGGCTCGAATAAATCTGCCTTAATCATCGGTGGTAACGGTAAGATGGGCCAGTGGTTCGCGCAGTTCTTATCCTCACAAAACTTTGATGTCTACATCAACGACATTGAGCCGTTGAATGATCAGCATAACTTTATTGCCGACATTAATACCATTGAATTGAATCATGATTACATCATCATAGCCACCCCCATTCAGAAAAGTGCCGAAATCATTCAGCAATTGTGCCACTTAAATCCAACAGGCATTGTATTGGATATCAGTTCGATTAAAAGTCCATTGCGCTTGCCCCTGCGACAATTGGCAGACACTGGATGTCGCGTGGTTTCAATACATCCTATGTTTGGTCCTGACATTCAGTTGATGTCAGGTAAACATGTCATTTTTATCGACATGGGCAATGAAGAAGCGGTCAATCAGGTCAAACAACTGTTTCAACCGACCATGGCAGAACGGATTGACATGAAATTTGAAGATCATGACCGCCTCATTGCTTACGTGCTTGGTTTGTCACATGTGGTTAACATCGCCTTTATGACGGTGTTGTCTGAATCCGGCGAAGCAGCCAACGCATTGGCCAAATTATCCAGTACCACTTTTGATGCCCAGCTAGGCATCG
The DNA here is from genome assembly GCA_020442635.1 of Lysobacterales bacterium. Lineage (GTDB taxonomy): Bacteria > Pseudomonadota > Gammaproteobacteria > Xanthomonadales > Marinicellaceae > Marinicella. The sequence goes on along the minus strand of JAGRJR010000001.1, from coordinate 21,471 downwards.
CCAGTAATGTTTCAAGTGAGAATCCGCACCTGTACTACGAAATACAAAAACTCAATCACTACAGCCCCACCACCCTGAACGCTTTGTCAGATGCTGTACAAAGAATCATTCAAATGGTGCATCAGGACAACCAAACTGCTTTCGTTAATATCATGACCCAAGCCAAAAAATACATGAGTCAGAGAAGTTAATTCAGTGAAATTAATTCAGCATTTGTTATATAAACGCAGTAACAGATAAACAGTTACAAAAGTGGTAAAAAAAATCTGGTTCCCATGCTCCAGCGTGGGAATCCATAGGCTCATCAATGCGCATACAATACAAAACTTGCCCATCCACCACCAAAGCAAAAACAACATCTCATCCTGAGTGCAGCGAAGGCCTGCTATTTGTGTAAGTGCGGTTTTATGAGATGAAGAAGTGCTTTCACAATACCGCAGGCCGTGTAATCGAAAAATCTTCTGACAGTTGCTCATAATTCCAAATAATCTACCTCAACACTGCATATTCAATTGTGTATAATGGTTTTTATATAAAAACTAAAATGTTATGAATATACCTAAAGTATTTATATCCTATTCCCACGATTCATTAGAGCATAAAAAGTGGGTCAACGAATTAGGAACGAGATTAAGAAGCAATGGAGTTGATGCGATTCTCGACCAATGGGAATTACAACCTGGTGATGACCTTCCTCACTTTATGGAAACTCATCTTGCGAATTCAGACAGGATTATAATGGTTTGTACTGAATCATACGTTGAAAAAGCTAATAAAGGACAAGGAGGTGTAGGTTATGAGAAAATGATTATTACATCAAATCTGCTAGAGAAAATTGATAAAAACAAAGTAATTCCAATAATAAAACAAAATGGTTCCGCTGATATCCCTACGTTCTTAAAAACAAAACTCTATCTTAATTTTTCAATAAATGCGGATTTTGAATATAATTTTGATGAGTTAATTAGAACAATTCATCAAAGCCCTCTTTTGAAAAAACCTGAAATTGGGAACAACCCATTTGAAGATGGAAAAGCACCATTGAAAGAAGAGAAAGCAAAAGATTCAATTCTAGAGTTTATGAAATTTGTGGTTTATAAATTTGAAAGTACATCAGATAAATGGATTTATTATAAGGATGCTGTAAATCAAATGAATATTTCTAGAATTTATCTTGACTTAATAATTAGCGAAGCTCAAGAAACTGGACTTATAAGATTAGATAGTGGAGGAGATATCATTTTAACTGACAAAGGTAAAATGTATGCAATTCAAAATAACCTAACTAATTAAATCCGATTATCAACATTAACTACATGTAATTGTTCGTTTTCGCCTATTTCCGAAAATACTTGTGGTTTGCTCCTCCTTTACAAATGTCACAAACCATTTATGGCTTTCTTCAACAGTTAAACCCCAAAATAAATAAATGAGCCATATAAATTAATCTGGAGATCCTCGGCTTAAGTCTAATGAAAAGCGATGCCGGCGAGCCGGCGGCGGTCCCAAACTCGATAAACTGGTTCCCATGCTCCAAGTAGAAAACAGAAAATAAATTTCTCTATAACCCTTTAAAACGATAACTCCGGAACAGATATACAACTTGAGAATAATCAGGCATAATTGCTATAATTATTAAATACATTTAACGGAGAGGTATTACCCATGAACTTTAATAACATGAAAACATCAAACCCAGCTATGGCAAAAATGGAACAAGCATCCATGAGCCTGGGACCTGTTGATGAGTTTATTGTTGACGAAACACAACGCATGACAGTCAATGGCACCGTCAATAAAACCGGTATTTTATTGGCCATTGTGATTGCGGTCAGTGCGTTTTCCTGGAACACCATCTTAACCAACCCTTCTTTGGGTTATGGTCTGGCCATTGCTGGAATGATTGGTGCTTTCATTGCCAGTTTAGTGGTTTCTTTTAAACCACATACAGCACCCATTGGCGGTCCAGTTGTGGCGGCATTTGAAGGTTTATTTGTTGGTGCTATTTCTGCTGTATTCGAAATGCGTTATCCAGGTTTGGTGGTACAAGCGCTGGGACTGACCGTTGCCGTGATGTTTGCCATGCTGTTTTGTTACAGAACAGGCATCATCAGAGTGACTGGCACGTTCAAGAAAGTCATGACCTTTGCCATTTTGGGTATTGGTGTTTTCTATTTAGTGAGTTTTATTGCCAGCTTTTTTGGAGCGGCCCCAAGCTACTTCGAAATGGGAAACAACAGCTTATTCAACATCGGATTGAACGTGGTTATCGTTGGTATTGCGTCATTGAGTTTGGTTTTAGACTTTGACTTTATCGAACGTGCAGCTGAACAGAACACACCAAAATACATGGAATGGTACGGTGCTTTTGGCTTGATGGTAACTTTGGTTTGGTTATACATTGAGTTATTAAGATTGTTGGCACGTTTCCAGGAAGATTAATCCAATGTCTGTTGAAATCGTTCAAGTTGATTACCAAAATCCAAAACATGCTCACCACATGATAGAGCTATTGGATTGCTATGCCACTGATCCGATGGGTGGTGGCGTGGCCTTGAGCGATTTCGCTGCACAAAACCTGGTGCCAGAATTAGCTAAACGCAAAGATGCTTTTAGTTTAATCGCTTATGTTGATGGACAACCTGCAGGTTTGACCAATTGTTTTGAAGGGTTTTCTACATTTGCCTGTAAACCACTGGTCAATATTCATGACGTCGTGGTTGCCAGTGAGTATCGTCGCATGGGTATAAGCCGTAAAATGTTTAACCATGTAGAAGAGATTGCCAAAGAACGCGGTTATTGCAAAATGACCCTAGAAGTACTTGAAGGTAACTCCATTGCTCAAGCCGCTTATGAAAAATATGGCTTCACTCAATATAAACTGGACGAAAACAATGGCGCTGCCATGTTCTGGGAAAAAAAGTTATGAAATCATTACTAGTCGCACTACTGGCCTGTTTGATTATGGCATGCCAAAACCAAAACACAGAAACTGTTGTTGAAAAGGAACACAACGAGCCAGTTGCTTGTACCAAGGACATCAAAGTTTGTGAAGATGGTCAAACCGTAGGTCGTGATGGCAACAACCAATGTGAGTTTTTTGCCTGTCCACCACCCTTAAAAACGGGTGAATGCAAAAATGAAATGAAACAATGTAAAGATGGTACATTTGTTTATCCCAACCCTGATAATCAATGTGCTTTTGACCCATGTCCCGAGGACAAATTAACAGAGGTCAGTCATGACTCTGTATTGAAAGCCTGTACAAAAGAACTCAAAGTTTGTGAAAATGGCAACACTGTTGGCAGAGATTCAGCCAATAATTGTGAGTTTTTCCCATGTGACAAAAAAGTCAGTAAAGAACCTGTGATGTGTACTCAAGAAGTTAAACAATGCGCTGATGGCAGCTATGTTGGCCGTGACTCATATAACAACTGCGCTTTCAAGCTTTGTCCAGATGGTAAACCACCTGGTCACCCTATTGATTGATAAGTTGAAAGCTCTGTATAAGCCAAGCCTAGGTCATTGTAAAAAAGAACCCAAAGCCTAAAGTTCAATGATGGAAGCCTATGTAATAGGCCAGGTTTGTTTCTTTAGCGGTTTGCGATTAGCAAGAAGATAAAGAATAAAAACCGTTAAGGCCGTGTGTTATTGCTGAGCCTTCTGATGCCGAAATTTAGGTTTTTTTGCTTGATTCACGACTTATGCTGAGGTCTCAAGTTGTATCTGCTTCCTTAGTTTTAGACACTTATCAAGTACCAATACCTCCCTATAACTGTGTAGCAACCAATAAAAAAAAATTCGCACCATAAGGTATAATAATGCCAATCTAGTATACAGCAGAATATTTGACAGATTATTCAACAACAGCTCTTTTAATAAAGCGCTATAAAGGTGGTGACGAATCCTCTTGCGAGCAACTGTTTTCTTTATTCCAACCCGCCTTGATGCGTTGGGCTCATGGCAGAATCCCTACTCAAGCAAAAGGCTTTATGGATACCGAAGATGTGGTTCAGGAAACCATGATGCTGGCCTTTAAAAACATCGAAAACATCAAAGCAGAAAGACCCGGTGCTTTTTTCACCTATTTGAGAACCATTTTCCTCAATCAAATCAAACAGGAATTACGCAAAAACAAACCATTTCAGTTATCTATCACCCAGTGTAGCGATGAAAGAAAAATGGCCTATGAAAGAGACCTCAACACCTTGATTGCATATGATGAAGCATTAGAAAAATTATCAGAAGAAGAAAATGAGGCGGTGATCCTGCGGATGGAGTTTGGTTTTTCCCACCAGGAGATTGCTGAAATGATGCAGCGCCCTTCTGCCAACTCTACTCGCATGTTCATCAGTCGGGCGTTGGTCAAAGTTGCCGAGGCCATGACATGAGTAAAAAAACAGACGATGAAATTCTCAAAGCCGCTGAACAAATCAATGACGGTAAATTTGATGACAATGAATTTAACCAATCAACCGATCATGATGATGAAGTTTTCGCAGCACTAAAAAAAATTAATCAAATCACCCAACAGATCAGGCAACAAGCCAAAACCAACTCCCACCAAATGAAAGCGGGTGACCAGTGGGCTCATTTGGAAATCATCAAGAAAATTGGGCAGGGAGGTATCGGTGAGGTGTATTGTGCTTTCGACCCAGTATTAGACAGCAAAGTGGCAGTTAAATTTTTAAGTCAAAAAAGTCAACTGTACATCAGCCAGCAGCAATTTTTGGATGAAGCCAGGTATATGGCCAAAGTAAGAAACCCCCATGTTTTAGCCATTCACGGTGCCACCACCGATAATGACAGGGCTGGTTATTGGAGTGATTACCTCGATGGCACACAACTCAATGAACTATTAGAGCAAACCACACTTACTCAAGAACAACAACTGCTCTATGCGCAACACTTATGTCAGGCAGTTAAAGCCATTCACAACAATCAATTGGTGCATGGCGACATCAAAGCCATGAACGTGATGATACAACCTGAACGCGGAGCCATTCTTTTGGATTTTGGTTCAAGCAGAAAATCCAAAAGTCTTGATACTGGTAGTTATATTCAACAAGCCAGCCCTATGGCGATGGCACCTGAACAATTCCAGGGCCGATCGGCGAGTGCTGCATCTGATGTGTTTGCGTTGGGTTTGGTTTTTTGGCAACTTTCATCAAAAATCCACCCACTGGCAGATTTGACACTTAAGGAAATTAAACACCAAATCAATCACCTTAAGCATATGAAAAATCGAATCCAAGGGTCGCGGTTATGGAAACACCTGATTCTAAGTATGCTTGAACCTGAGCCAACACTAAGGCCAACTATTAGACAGATAGAGAAATCACTACATCACATCAGAAACGCTCCAACCAAAAGAGCCAAACAACTTGCATTGACTTCTGTGTTGGTGTTGGCTGCTGGCATAACAGGCATCTCACTTTACAGCAGCTATAAGACTACCCAGGCGCAGCAAGAAACACATGCCATGAATACCATTTTAAGTGATATTCTGATGAAATCTTCACCTTTAAACAAAGGCAAAGACATTTTACTTATGGATGTTCTGATCGAAGCAGAAAACACATTGATGGTTAATAATGAAATTTCAGAACAACAAAAGATCAAAAGTTTATCACAATTGCTACAAACATACAGATTCCACACAAATAATTCACAAGCGCTAGAATTAGCAACTAAATTACTGAATCAGTTTAATTTATCCGACTCCGAAAGACTGGATTTGTTGATGCAAAAAGCTGATATTTTTAATAGAAATAGAGATTTCAAAAGCTCAGAACCACTGTATCTTGAAGCATTAAAAATAAAGCCTGTAAATAAAAATGATACAGATGTTTTAGTTTTAGCTCATATCGGATTGATTAAAAACTATATAGAGACTTTTAGATTAGACGAAATTCCCTCACAGATATTTCAAGCAAAATCAGTTTGGGAAGAAAGCAATCGAAAGCAATCAAACTTAGGGCTCATTCATCAAATAGAAGGGAATTACTATGAAAGGAAGAAACAATACAATAAAGCTTTTGAATTTTATCAAAAGGCTATAGCAAATTTTGAGGCTTTCTATGGAGAAAAAAACCTCAATGTTTTGATTGCCAAAGGCAATGCGGCCACCGTTCTAACGTTCAATGAAGAGACGCGATCTCAAGGTGCACAGTTGCAGGAAAATGTTGTGGCAGAGATGACGGATTTTTTGGGTGCAGAACATGGTAGCACCTTAATTGCCCGTGCCAATTTATCCAGTATTTATGCCCAATTAAAACAACCAATAAAAGCCATTGAAACCCTTGTTCCATTTATGCCCAATGTTTACAACACTTACGGCAAAGAAAGCGGCAGGACATTAGCTTTTGAAAATATTGTTGCTGAACTATACGTTGCAGCTGGTGATAATCAGCGGGCGAATGAGATATTCAAAAGAATAATTTCAGTACAAACTAATCATCATGGTGCTGATTCGAAATTAACTTTAAATTCGCGTCTGAAGAGGGTCCTTTTTCTGCAACAAACAAAACAGCTGAAAGAGGCCAATGAGATGTTAATGGAAATTCACAACATTGCCTTAGAAGCTCTACCTGAGAATGACCGGGTCACTTTGGATATTCAAGAACATTTGATTTGGAATCAATATTTGCAAGGATCATCAACTGCCCGGCAGGAAATGAAGGCACTTACCGATAAAAAAATAAAAATTTATGGTGCAGATGATCCATCTACATTAAGTGCGACCAATCATTTGACACAAATGCAACAATAAATCTTATTCAAACAAATCAGATTTTCCATTAATTTTATTTGTCTTGTGCGATTTCATTAAAGCATGCATCTTACAAAGTACCTCAATAACAATTATGGAGCTAATTATGAGCAAATTTGTAAGGATAATCACTACAGGTGTAGTTATTTGCATTATCAACCAGTCAGTTATGGCTGATCAATTTTCAAACACCAAAACGATCGACCCATATTTTGGGCAATATTGGGACATGGATTTAGCCGCGGCCGGATCCAATGAAAGCCAACCTGGTGATCGGCTTGGAGAATCTCTTTCCAGCGGAGACTTCAATGGTGATGGCTACCCAGACCTTGCCATTGGCTCACCCAAAAGAAATTTATTCGTTAATGATGCTGGAGCAGTATTGATCCTTTATGGCAACCAAAGTGGCGCAACCAATACCAGCAGTGTACTGCAATTCAGCAACGTGGTACAAGAAGGTGAACAGTTTGGAACCAGCTTAATAAGTGGCGATTTTAACAATGATGGATACGATGATTTAGTAGTAGGCGCACCTTATAAAGATTTTACCAATCAAGCCAATGTTGTTTTTGAAGACACCGGAGCAGTCTATGTTTATTATGGCTCATCAATTGGTCTCTCTAATACAGGATTATTCATTGATGCTGATGATAATCAACAAATAGGAACAGATCGGCAGGCTTTTGCTGAATTTGGCTTTGCCCTTGCCAGTGGCGACTTTAACGGAGATGATTTTGATGATTTGGTGGTGTCCGCACCCGGTCAAAACTTTAATCAAGCCAGTAACGCAGGTGCTATTTTTATTTATTATGGTGGTCAGGTTAGTAGCCCCTTAATGGGGTTGGACCCGCTGATCAGAGATTCTATCAGCCAGTCAAGTCCGAATGTCTCAGGATCCAGTGAAACCGGTGATTTATTTGGTTTCAGTCTGGCTGCAGGCGATTTTAATAACAATGGCTATGATGATTTGGCCATTGGTGTACCATATGAAACAGTTGGTAACCTAACTTGGGCGGGATTGGTTCAAGTGTTTTATGGAAACTCATTGGGTCTCATTGATGATGATCAAATATGGGAACAGTCCGACATAACAGGTGCATTAACAGAATCAATCGATGTATTTGGCTTTTCATTGGCTGTAGGCGATATCAATGGCGATGGTAATGATGATTTGCTGATTGGAGCACCCTTTGAAGACTTGGGGAACATCGTTGATGCTGGAGCCGCACATTACATACCAGGATCAGGCATTGGACTGACCACTACAGGTAGTTTAACATTTAGCCAGCAAACCGCTGGTATATTCGGCACAGCAGAGACCAATGATCGTTTTGGTTATAGCCTCGGAGTAGCTGATCTGAATGTTGATGGGTTTGCAGAAGCTATTGTGGGTGTTCCTTTTGAAACCAATAACGGTTCTGAATCCGGGTTTATTCATGTGCTTCCTGGTTTGTCCACAGGCATAGATTTTGCTGAAAGTAGCTATCTTGAAGGTGAGCAAGCCGGCGATAATTTCGGTTTTGCAATCAATCAGTCTGAAAATTATTTTGGACCTTCTCTGGTGGTTTCTGCCTCAGGTAAAACATCAGGTGATGGGGACATTGATGCAGGTTCTGTTTCCGAAATTTTCTACCTCAATCCTGATATCATTTTTAAAGATGGCTTTGAGTTTAATTTAGGAAAATAGCTATTCTAGGATTAATCAGTCCAATTTAAACCTTAAGACTTACATGGATGTGGGTCTTAATATTCACAAGATTCTACACCAAAACCCTCCAACTGGCTAAATCTTCTAACTGACCATTCTCAAAAGCCAGTTTTTTCAAATCAGCCACGTTAATAATGATGGATGGTTCAATGTCGTATCGATTTGCAACTTGGTTAATCCTTTGCTTCATCTCGCTTAACCGAGTGCCTTGCTGGCTGTTTAATCGAATCAATGCTGGTTTCTGTTTCAACAAAGCCTCATCATCTGAGTACATCGCATGTAACAAGTTATGACCATGATGTTTAACAAAATTCGGGTGCAAACCCAAATGAAACAAATCACTGAAATACTTCACTTTACGGATAATCGACACAATTTGTGGCGGCTTAAGTATCCAGTTCCGTGGTTTATTGCGTTGCTTGGCTATAGCATCACGCCAATTAAGTATCAACCACAGCTTATTGGCCTCGTCAGCTTTCAATCTTTCTGCCTTAACCAGTTTTTGAAACAACTTTTCATTGTGACGATCTGTTTCAATATTGTCTATCATCTGCTGCATCAGTACATTAAATAACGGGGTTAATCCACGAGACTCTACTTTATCAGAGAGGATGGCTTTGAATTCATCCAGGTAAACAATGTCCTCAACGGCATACTTGATTTGCTCTTCACTTAAAGGCCTGGCCAGCCAATCTGATCGACTCATGGCTTTGTCTAATTCAACACCCATCAATTCTTGCACCAGATTCAAATAAGAAGTGTGCAATGAATAACCTGCTAAAGCGGCGGCAACCTGGGTGTCAAAAACTCGCTCAGGCTTGTGTCCTGTTACCTGGAACCACAACTCCAAATCTTCTGAGCCAGAATGTAAAGTCAAACCGTTTATAGGTTTCATAACTATTTCAGCGATTGCAGGAATCGCAATATCAACCAGATAAAATTGTTGATTACATTTGATTTGCAACACCGCTGGATTTAAATAAAAAGTACGACTGCGTTCAAATTCTGTATCTATCGCATAATCAGCAGATTCATCCAGTTGATTTACTAAATTTATTGCATCATCAGTATCATCAATCCAGGTAAAGTTTGCTAAAATCTCAGTCATGAAAAACCATATCCTTAAATTACTCTCAGTATTCATTGTATGTTCTGCCTGCCAACATGCAACCAAAAATAACACCAGCGAACAAAACTCTGAACAAAAGCTCGCCATCATATCCATAAATGATGTTTATCGCATTGCTGGGATAAATAATGGCAAGACCGGTGGTTTGGCCCGTGTCCGTGAACTGAGAAAGCAAATTGAAGCCCAATACCAACATGTCTTATTCCTACATGCTGGTGATTTTTTGCATCCTTCATTTACCAGTAAACAAGACAACGGGCTTGCCATGATACAAACCATGAACATGCTTGATGGCACATTGGGACAATTTGATGACCGCATGTTGGTTACTTGGGGTAATCATGAATTCGATAAAGGAAAAAACAAACACATACCAATCATGAATGAACTGTTGGCACAGTCAGAATTCACCTGGTTGGACAGTAACATTAACTGGCAACCAGATTCTTTACAATCTGAAAAAATGAGCAAATCCACAATAATCACTTTTGGTGACCACAAAGTGGGTGTTTTTTCTTATTCGACCGACATTGTACATCCAGAATATATTGAAAGTTTTATTGGTTTTAAAGACATTGCAGAACACTATGTTCCACTGCTTAGAAACCAAGGAGCAGATTTCGTTATTGCATTGACTCATCAATGGTTACCCGATGATTTGGCAATGATGGAACTTCCTGAAAATATCCGGCCTGACATCATATTTGGTGGTCATGAACATTATGTGCAAACGGAACAGGTTAATGGACGCTGGATTTTAAAAGCCGATGCCGATGCTGCATCTGCCATAGTCGCCGAAGTGACTTTTGACGATAATCGGCATCAAGTCATGCCGCAAGTGGTTCAATTGGACGAGGCTTTTGCTGAAGATCAAGACACCGTCGATCTGGTGCAACAGCTGACACAAAATATAGATAAAAAATACTGTGAAAAATTAAACCGGGAAGGCGAATGCCTGTCCAAGGTTTTGGGCTATACCAAAAACCAATTAATGGCCGAAGAGACTGAAATACGCCGATTTGAAACCAATCTTGGAAACACCCTGGCAGACATGATTCTTGAGCAATTTCAATCATGTGATGCCGATGTGGTTCTATTGAATTCAGGTTCCATCCGCTTGAATCAGAACATACCAGCTGGTAGTGGCATCACCGTAAAACATCTGGAGGAAATGTTCCCCTACCCCAGTGATTTACGTCTCATAGAATTTGAACGCCCGGTTTTAATGGATGTGTTGGCTCACAGCATTTCAAGTTGGACAGCGAATGGGCACTGGCTACAAATTGCCGGTTTTGTGTTTATTCATGATCCTGACAAACAACAGGTCTCACATGTACACCTTAAAGGCGAACTTGAAGGTGGATTTGAGAACAGGACTGATGATAAAACAACCATTCGTGCCGTCTTGCCCTATTACCTCATTTCAGACAGCACCGATCATGATGGCTACACCATGTTAAATGAAAACATGCAAGTAACATGTGAACAAAGCGGCGCACAAGTCAAAGCCATGTTCAAAGAACTATTGGAATCACAGTCAGAACCACTCGAAGCCAATCGAGATTATAGAATTTGTAACACCACCAGGGATCAATGTCATTAATCGGTCTTAAAGAAACCATTATGTTGGTACTGGGTATGATTTTGATTTATACCCTGTTTTATCTTCGTACCCACGATGACATTTTTTCAACATCTATCACCACACAAAACCAACTGTCTCCATTTGGCAATGACATTGATGCAAATACCGCTATTACTGGCACTGAGCAACCCACACAAACCAAAGAACTACCTACAGCGGTCATAGAAGAAGTGCAAATACCCGATTGGTTAGCCAACAAAGATGCGTATGATTTCAGTAATTTGACTGCCGAAAACCTGTTTGAATTAGCCACAATATCACACCAACAGGATCATGATTTTTTTCCTGAAAATCAAAACACCTTGGTTTATTTGCTTAAAGCCAAAGAGTTAGGGTTTCAATCTGATGAATTTGAGCAACTACTGACCACCGTTCACGCCTCACTATACACCCAGTCCGATCAGGCTGTCAGAGACTATGATGCCAAAACGCTGACTGCACTCACTGCTCGCCTTAAATCGATGGATGAAAATGATCCAAGAATACAAAATTACACCAATCAAATCAGTGTCATTTATACACTTGAAAGATTAAGGGGTGAAATTGTGCAACACATCCAAGCAGGTCGTTTGTACGATACAGATCAAAAAGATGCTGTTCATACCTTACTGGTTGCATTTGAACTCGACCCCAATTATCAACCTATTTTGGAGCTCAAAGAACAGATACTTAGCCTGATTAATCAAACAGCTATTCGTGCTGCCCAAGAACTGGATTTCACTATTGCAGATGAACAAATAACCATTCTCAATGAAATAGAGCCGACTCATCCAATAACTTTAACGACCATCAATGAAATTGAGAACCAAAAACAAGATCGCTTTGCTTATCTGGATCAACAATTTTATGCGGCCATTAATGACCTGAATATAAGTCGAGCCGAAAACATGATTAATGAACTGAAAGAACTAGAGATTGCAGCTGGACAGATTCAAGGTTATGAAGATTTGTTTCAAAAGACCCAAATTTACGGCCCATATGACATCCATGATCAATTCAATGATTTACTCAATAATGGTCAGAATGGCCCCACCATGGTAGTTATGCCAGCAGGCAGTTACTATATGGGCAATCAAACTGGTCCCAAACACCAACGTCCGAGGCATTTGGTGGAATTCGACTATGGTTTTGCTGTGAGCCAAACAGAAATAACTGTTGGCCAGTTCAAACAATTTACTCAAGCCTCAAACTACACCACCACAGCCGAAAAAAACAATCGGGCAAAGGTGTATGACGAAGGCAGTGGTCGGTTTAAAGAAAAATTCAATATCAATTGGCGACATGATTATCTTGGTAAACCTGCAGATGACAACTTGCCAGTCATTCATATTTCTTGGGATGATGCCGCCGCATACGCCAACTGGTTACAAAGCAGCACCGGACAAAACTATCGACTGCTATCAGAAAGTGAGTTTGAATATATACTGAAAGGTAACAGTGAAACCATCTACCCCTGGGGCAATCAACAACCTAATCAAATTCTGGGTAATTTTTCTGGTGCCAAAGATAAATTCAAACGCAGCCGTATTCGCTGGCGTGAAGGATTTGAAAACTATGAAGATGGTCATTGGGGTCCTGCCCCGGCAGGCTCATTTATTAAGAACCTGTTAGGCTTATACGACCTCAGCGGAAATGTGATGGAGTGGGTAGAAGATTGTTGGCATGACTCTTACACTCGCGCCCCAAGTGACGGCTCAACTTGGGTAAATCCAGGTTGCAGTGAACGCGTGATTCGCGGTGGCAACTGGGGCAGTGCCATAGAAGAATATGAAGTTTCCCATCGGGTGAAGGCTAAAAATGACCTGACTGACCCGAGACTCGGATTTCGAGTTGCCAAAACCTTAACTTTTTAGAGAAGAAAACGATGATTAAATATATTTTGTGCTTTATTTTATTTTTTAATACCCTACAAATAGCTTCGGCCGAGACAAACAAAGTTAAGTTCAAAACCAATACAGATGTGGTAAAAGCATTGAAAGCGGAACCTGGAAATCCAGTTCAAGGCCCATTTGAATTAAAAATTTTAGCAATCAGCCAATCAGGTTTTAACACCCGTTTGCACACCAAAAAAGACATCAAAGACCCAGAGAACATCATCATCGAATTGGCCCCTTTCATGGTTCAATACTACACCAAACAATTTAACACAACTATTGAGCAATTTTTTTTAAATCAAGTCTTCGCCGTAAACGGTAAAGCCATATCCGTTCAAACATCGGAAGACGAACAGCTACATACCGAATATGTGATTAAAGTATTTTTAGCCAATCAACTCACACATTTACAGTAAAAAAACATATAAAAAAATGATCTAGGAGCTCTAATCTAAACGTTTCATATTATCGATTGTTTTGATAGAATCATTCCATTTTACATGTTGATCATTAACTTTTATGATAAGAACTCTCCTAAAATATTTGAGTTATTATGAGCATCAACATTGGAATCGACAGTGGCAACAGAACCACTATTGTTAACGGCTTAAGCCGTTTATTGGCAGATACTTACACACTGTATTTGAAAACACATAACTACCATTGGAACGTAACTGGTCCAATGTTCACTTCGTTACATACTCTATTCGAGCAACAATATACCGAATTGGCCCTTGCTGTTGACATCATTGCTGAGCGCATCAGGGCTTTGGGTGAGTTTGCTCCAGGCTCATACCAAGCCTTTGCTGCATTAACCGAAATCAAGGAAGAAACCGAAGTTCCTGATGCAGAACAGATGTTACGCAATTTACTGGACTCACATGAAGTCATCATTCGGCATGCTCGTGAGTTGCTACAAGGTGAAGCCATCGAAACAGATGATGTCAGTGCAGATTTACTGACACAAAGAATGGACTTCCATGAGAAAAACGCCTGGATGCTGCGCTCTTTACTGGGCTAAACCCCAAAATACATCAAAATAAAAAACCAGCTCCAAAAGCTGGTTTTTTGTTAACCTAGCTTTCTACAAACAAACTCAGTCTCTTCTTTTTTCCACCGTTTTGCGAACAGAGCGTACGATACGGTCAGTAGCTCCATCAATCGCAGCATGAATATTTTCCGCATGATGAGTAACTGCCAGGGGATTTAAACCTCGAATTCTGGCTTCTATGGTACAACGCAAATCATCATCACCACCTTTGTGGCTGTTTTCATCAGCGAGAAAAACCTCGACTCGCGTAACCTGATCCTTAAAATTATTCAAAGAAACATTCATCAGGTTTTCTACATATTGTTGTAACCCCTCACCACCCTTAACATGATGGTCTGAATTGACTTGTATTTGCATATATTTACTCCTTGATTGTTATAAATATAAACTGTGGACAAATAACCGAAATTCAAATATTTATTCAACAAATCGAAAAAAATAACTTGCGATAAGATTAAAATCTTATATACTTGTCAACCCTGTGCCGGGGTGGCGGAATTGGTAGACGCGCCGGATTCAAAATCCGGTTCCCTTGCGGGAGTGGGAGTTCGATTCTCCCCCTCGGCACCATATTATCTAAGGTGAATGTTACTTCCCTTTACCTAATTAATCTCTGATTAACAACAACATCTTATTCAGTCGCGTTAATTTCACTTTATCAAAAAAAAGCCAATGACAAAAAGCCATTGACTTCTTTTATATAAAAAACCACTGCTATCAGCGACAAACTGCTGGTAAATAACGATCATCAATATTACTGCTGCATTGCCACTCTACATAACCCTCCTGGAAAACCGGCTCTAGATAAATTTCATCCAGAGAATCAAACAATGAATCCACTTCATCCAGGTTAATTACAATTATACCGGAGTCTTCCAACACATAAATATGCTCATAATCCATATTTAAACCATCGACCAAACCCTCTAATGAACCGTTAACCATCCAATGTTCTGAGATAGCCATTTTGTAGGCGGCAGCCATAGCCATTTGTTCACCAATTTTTGCACGGATGGTGTAATCTTTGTAAGCTGGAATGGCATAAGCCGTAATGATGGCTAAAAAGGTTAAAGAAGCAAAACTACCCTCAGAGGATAACAACCCTTCTATTGCCGAATACTCATAGGCAAAACGAAAACTAACTTTGTCTGTATCTGATGAAACTGTTAAATGAAATCGACCACTTTCTGGTAACTTCAGTTCACTGGCTGTAGGTAAACTGAACAAATCCACTTCAACTTGTGCCAGATCGCCGAAACTTTGTAACATCAACAAGTAAAAATGATACAAATCCTGTGGCATATGTTTGACATCCCTACCAAAAGCAAAAATCGCTGATCGCCAATCCACACCTTGATTACTGGCCAGCCAATCTGACAACTTCACGGTATTTTTGACCGCTTGTTTTTGCGCCAATACCTGAGGCACTGCACTCATGTAAATCACATCGCCATCCTCATACCAGTAAACATGATCTCGGAACATGTTAAGAAACAGACTGATTTTGCGAGCCTCGGCCGGTTGATTTTCTGAGGATTCAAACAATTTTTGATAGAGTGAAAAATGTGCTTGCCAGATTGCTTGCCCTGCCAGTTCTTTCTGTTCAGGCTGAACTTCTAAAAACTCATAGAATTTGGCACTCATCTGCTCGTGCAAAGCGCGGTCTTTCACTTTCATCGCATACCATGAGCCAGCATCATCTTTCACCCAATAAAACTGCTGATGATAAGCCCTGAGTAAATCCAGTGGCTCAAAACCAAAACGATCTTTAAACTCTTTAATAAATTGATAATCCGGTTTATCCACAACCGTTATTTTTTCCCTTATCTTGAATTCATCAATCGCTTGCTGAACCTGTTCTGCCGTAGGTAAACTCAATTGCACCACAGAACGTGGCTGACTTGCCATTTCAACATCAAACCAGTTAAGCACCTTAGGTAAAGCCAACCGCCAACCAACATCCGGCATTAACACATGCGCAGCCAATGCTGATTGACCTTTGGCTGATTCAAATCCCAGCCAGAAATACTCGGCTTGATCCAAACCCAGTTCGGCAATTACCGATTTTTGCTCTGGAGGCACAAATGCCCCCCCAAGTTGATAAATTTTTCCAGTCGCTAACCAAGCCTTCATATTCAAACCACTGGGATCAGAGGTCTGTTCCAAAGCCTTGATTTGAGTCAATTGGTCTTTTTTGGGAGCATCCCATAATGCAGCCAGTTTCTTTTCATTGACCCCCATGCCACCATAAATCAACAATCGACCAGAAGCCTCCTCGTATTGTACCCAGGTTGGAAATTGACCCGTTTGTACTTTCCATTGAGCGGCTTGCGCTGTTGCTTGTAACTCAGCGCCAGGCATCGTAGATTGAAACAGCTTGGATAATTTATCCTGTAACTCATCAGCAGTTAAACCCTGTAAACGCGTACCAACAGCAACTGTAGGCATCAAAGCAGATGGAGAATGATTGATTACTGCCACTTCTACCGAAGTTTTTACATGATCAAAAAATAAAGTCACCACATCGTTATATTGGGCTGGAATATACTGGAAATAATTATCCTTGGTAGCTTGCTTGATATTGGCAATGATAGCCCGATGTTCAGCCAATGACTGTACCGGATGTAATGCATCGGCTTTAGCATCAAATAAATAGTTCCAAGGAGTCGGCATATTAAAATAGGCAACTGTTTCATCAGGCAAATAATCCCTGAGCCAAGCTGTATTGCTCTTATCAACTACAAAATTAACCGCCTCGCGCAAGGCGGTCACCTTTGGCTTATCACTGCAACCAGCAGTAAAGACCATCATCAAAACCACCAACATCAGTCCACTTTTTAACCTGAAAAACATATTTGAATCCTTTTTTGAGAAAGTATGAATTATAAACTCACTTGCGCTTGTGGCTATTGAAATTGGCTGGAAAAATAGTCGACCAATCAACAACTGTCCAAAGTATTAGCCACAAGCTCTGCAGCAGAAGTGCCCTTACTCCCATAGAGACCTTATGAAACATCCAGCAATTTCGGTCAAGTATCGACTCTACAAGCTTATTATCATGGAACCACGTTGATTGAGGCGTGATAAGATCACGTTCTTGTCACTGTTTATTTGATATTTTGAACAGAGACCTCTGCATCAGTCTGAGTCAATGTAAAAAAGAACTCAAAACCTAAAGTTCAAGGAAGGAAGCGTAAGTAATAGGCCAGGTTTGTTTCTTTAGCGGTTTGCGATTAGCAAGAAGATAAAGAATAAAAACCGTTAAGGCCGTGTACTATCGCTCAGCTTTCTGACCCCGAAATTTAGGCTTTTAGACTTTTTTTACTTGATTCACGATTTATGCAGAGGTCTCAAACAGGTATTCTTTATGAAAATTGAACCACAATTGCCCTATTCAAAACCGATTAACCGGGTGATTGCACACATATATGCGGAATTATCCAATCCAAACCCCAAAGGTTTGAATCTGGAGCATTTAAGTGAAGTCGCCTGTTATTCCAAATATCATTTTCATCGTTTGTTTCAGGCTCAGGTGGGATGTAACGTACAACGTTTCGTGTCGTTACTGCGTTTGAAGAAATCGGCCTATCAATTGGCGTTTTATCCAGAAATCAGCATTATTGACATTGCTCTGGATGCACATTTTGAAAGTCACGAAGCTTTTTCCCGGGCTTTCAAAAAACATTACAAGTTGACACCAAGCCAGTTCAGAAAAACACCTGCGTGGCCCGAGTCAATGAATTTTAAACTTAAAACAAATAAGGAAGACATGAAAATGATAGAAACAACCGTATGCGAATTTCCCGAAACAGCCATTGCTGTTTTGGAGCATCACGGCAGCCCCGATGCATTGAACCACACCGTTGCCAGCTTCATCGAATGGCGCAAAGCATCAGATGTTGCACCCATTACTCAAACACAAACCTTTGGCCTGGTCTATTGTGACCCAGCATCAGTACCAGCGGAAGAGTTTCGCTTTGATGTATGTTGTTCCACTTTGAAACCCGTAGGTGATAACCCGCAGGGTGTGATCAACAAGACGATCCCATCTTGTCGCTGTGTTCGCATCACGCACCACGGCCCGTATGAATTGATGGATGATAAAATCAGGTACTTGTATTCACAATGGTTAGTAGAGAATAATGAAGAACCCATGGATTTTCCCTGCTTTTTTCACTACAAGAACCTGTTCCCAGAAGTGGCTGAGCACGATTTGGTTACAGATATTTATCTGCCATTGAAATAATACGTTGGCATAAATAGTCGAACCTGAAAAAGGCCTGAATGGACTTTATCAGGACTAACTAAGTAACACCCTTGATACTTTCAAGGGTGCTATTGCGACTTGAAAATTACCTCCTTTCTCAGGACAAGTTCTCTACTTCGGTTAATGAACTTCAG
Source organism: Lysobacterales bacterium (assembly GCA_020442635.1). Classification (GTDB taxonomy): domain Bacteria; phylum Pseudomonadota; class Gammaproteobacteria; order Xanthomonadales; family Marinicellaceae; genus Marinicella. Next base: position 2,891 of record JAGRJR010000001.1, on the reverse strand, counting down.
TCCACTATCAAACGACACAAGCTGGGTAGTGGAATTCAGTCCACCTTACTATAAAATCACTCGATGTTGGCCAAAGCCGACTACCTTAGTCGTTGGTTGTCTAAGTAATCACACCTTGAATCTTCAATGCTGCGATTTCAGCCTCTGACAATCCAAGCTCATCTGATAACACAACTTGGGTAGAACCTCCTAACACCGGTGGTGGTAATTGATAAGACAAATCCACATTTGAAAATTTGAGCGGATTGGCTATTTGTGGAATCTTTTGACTATTTTCAGCAACCATTTCAAAAACCATATTCCGCTGCTTAACCTGAGGCTCATTCAAAGCTTGCTCAATGTTATTCACCGGACCACAAGGAACACCAGCCTGCTTTAACAGCCTTAGCCAATGCTGAACACTTGCCGATAAAAAAGCTTTTGCCAACTTGGGAATTAAACGATTGCGATGTTTAACTCGACTGCTGTTGGTTTTGAACCGTTCATCATTAACCAATGCATCAAGTCCCAAAACCTGACAGGCCTTGCTAAATTGCGCATCGTTACCTACCGCCAAAAGCAGCTCGCCATCATCACAGCTAAACGATTGATAGGGAACGATATTGGGATGACCATTGCCATGGCGCTGAGGAATGTGACCACTGACCAGGTAATTCATACCCTGATTGGCCAGCATAGCGATTTGAGTATCCAATAAAGACAAATCAATGTGTTGCCCATCGCCAGTCGCTTGGCGGTAATTCAATGCCGCCAGAATGCCTGTGGTGGCATACATGCCGGTCATTAAGTCAGTCACGGCCACACCCACTTTTTGCGCCTTGCCACCCGTAGCTTCGGACTCTCCAGTGACACTCATCAAACCACCACTGGCCTGAATCATGGCATCATAACCCGCTTCATGGGCTTTGGGGCCGGTTTGCCCAAACCCCGTGATGGAACAATAAATTAAACCTCGATTGATTGCACACAAACTGTCATAGTCCAAACCATACTTCTGCAAACCACCCACTTTATAATTTTCAATCAATATATCCGCCTTGGCAGCTAACGCAGCGATCAAGCGCTGACCCTGCTCCTTGGTGAAGTCGATACATAACGAATGTTTACCCCGATTGGTTGCCACAAAATACGCCGAAAGTGTGGTTTCATCGCCATCATTTGACAAATAAGGCGGACCCCAATGTCGGGTATCATCGCCACCCCCTGGTTTCTCAATTTTCCAAACCGTTGCCCCAAAATCAGCTAAAGCCTGACTTGCCCAAGGCCCAGCCAGAATACGACTGAGATCCAGAACCTTGATACCATCTAACAGGGATGGTGATAGTTTGCTTGATTGTTTTGACATGAGCTGATTATTCAATGAATCAAAAGAATAATCAACTCAAACCCAGCACCGAGCAAAACCAAAATCATAAACCAGTTTTTTAAAATTTGAACAGCAAAGAACCCTCCACATTGAGAAAGTTGGAATGTTTACCTCAAAAGACACTGAACAGTTAGACAAGTACAACATGACATCCTGCCACATGACACAACTGCATCCTTGTGTGCCAGTGAACACTTTTCCAATTTACCAATTCAAAATAAAACAAACAAAACAGTATATTTAAATAAATTAGATGGTTAACTCTAATTTAATCCATAAAATGGGATGTTGTAAGTAACCATTATGGTGATTTATGAATATAAAAACCTCCCCCAATATAAGTATTGAAGAGAGTTTAGAGCCTTTCAAACCCTATCCATCTGACCAGCCACAAAAGGTCAAAAGACACTGGATTGAAAGCATCCTCAAATTCTTTAAAATCCAATACTAAACTTTAGGCCACAGAAACAGTGGCCTTTTTTTTGCAATTTGATCAATTCAAGTCAAATCAAATCGTTCTCAGCAAATCACTTAATAACAACATAGGAATCACCGCGGTATCAGGCCTACTGCCACTCATATTCCCAATGCCCTGAGTAACATACTGCCCAACCCGCAACAACAAGTATTGCTCACCCTTTCTTTGACCAATAAACGCATCAGTGATTTGCGTTTGTGGACGTGACTTACTTTGACTCATCCCCAACAAACTGATTTCATCTGAATAAGCCAAAGAAGGAAATTCAGGAGGCTTGGTAAAATGATGGGTTCGTAAAAACCCAAACATGCGCCAGGAAAAATTATCAACCTTAACAATCCAATGATCAGGCAGAGCCAGATAAGATGAGGCATCCAAACAAACCAACAAAGCCGTCCTCAAAGCCTGCAAATCACTGGCATCAAAAGCCAACTGATAATGCCTCTTTCTTAGCCAGCCTTTAATATCAACAACAATCTCTAGCTTCGAATCAGCGAATTTACATTTGGCATGGATGCCTTTGTGAGAGAATGACTGTTCCATACATTAAATTTTAACAAAGATTAATTCTGATGATGATTGAGACGTTCTATTCGGCTCATATTTTGAGCCGATTATATGTGTTTATTCGACTCAGGCAGACCAAACCACTCTATTCATTCACTACCGAACAATAATGCATATTGATACTTTGTGAATCAAACAAACGGTGAACCAACCACTTCTGCTGACAGCTTTTGCATTGATAGATGATTTTGCTGTTCTCATACCCAGCTGCATAAATCCCCTCAATTTCCTCAAGCTGTTCCAAAAGCTTTGGATCACAGCGCAATCCTTCAAACCTGGCGATGTGTTTGCTAAAACCACAAGGTATCTTAAAACCAAATTCTTCCGCTTCAAACACCCTAAACTCAAGTGTATAAGGCTTGCCATTCTCAAGCGTAATCCGCACCTCATCACCCGGCTCAGTCCAATACACCTTACCTTCAACCTCAAAGCATTTCACCAACCCCTGATCTGATGAATAAATCACCGCGGTCGCATGGG
>JAGRJR010000019.1 GCA_020442635.1 Lysobacterales bacterium | reverse complement strand
CATTATCAGGTGTGGCCGTGCTCAATGGATTGGTGATGCTATCTTTTATACGTGATCTTTGGGCATCAACAGGCGATCTATATCACTCAGTGATCAAAGGCGCTATGACCCGCCTGAGACCGGTCTTAATGACCGCACTTGTGGCCAGTTTAGGCTTTGTGCCCATGGCTTTAAATACAGGTACTGGTGCTGAAGTACAAAGGCCTTTAGCCACGGTAGTCATCGGTGGAATAATTTCATCGACAGTTTTGACTTTATTTGTATTGCCCGTTTTATATAAGCTGTTTAACAGAAATAAATAGGCAAACCAACTTCATACTTGGCTTGGTACCAGGTATTTCAAGTCAAGTATGAAGTCTGCTTATTTGTAAAGTAGCTGATTTGGTGACAAATCTGGATGATTTCATAAATTATCCGTAAAACTCATTATAAGAAAATTCTGCTTTTGAATTCAGCGGTTAATCAAGGAGCAAATCCATTGAAATCTCATTCTTACCATGATGCTAATATCGGGGAAAGGTCGATATCCACCAAAAAAATCAATATCACTTAGATCAAAAGTGAATATAGCCATCTAAACGTCTTGACATCTGGATGTGTATGACTATTATGTGGACGTATAGACGGCTAAATAATTATATGTTCAAAGATTTCACAATAAAAGTACCATCATTTCAGCTTGAATCTGGCGAGGATTCGGGTGATTTGGAGGTGGCTTGCTGTTTGTATGGTGCTTTGGACAAGCCGATTGTGGTGGTGTTAGGTGGTATTTCTGCCAGTCGTTGGGCATTAGATTGTCCAAACAACAGCAGAGCAGGCTGGTGGCAGGGTGTTTTGGGCCAATCGGATGTTCTATCCTGTGAGCATTGTTGTTTGTTGACATTTGAATATTTCAGTTTTTCTGAAAATATAATCAATCCACCTGTATTAACTCCTGCCGATCAGGCAACACTGCTAAGTCATATTCAAAACACACTCAATTTGCCTCAATTTCATGCTGTTATCGGTTCATCCTTTGGTGGCATGGTTGCTTTGGCATTTGCAGCTTTGTTTCCTAATGCATTAAGGCATTTAGTTTGTCTGGCCGCCGCTGATAAGAGCTCAGTAAAAAGTCAAGCATTGAGGAAAATTCAACGGGATATCATTAACCTGGGCAGTCAGTTTGCTGTAGACAGCCAAAGCCAACAACAGTTTGTGGCACTGGCCAGAGCACTGGCTATGGTGGGATATCGAGGTGAGGAAGAGTTTGAACAAAGATTTCAAAACCCAATCCCCGGAACAGCTTTGCAACAAGTGACCTCATACCTGACTCATAACAGTGAACGCTTCGCTGCTCAATTTTCAGCGTCAAGATATGCGCAATTGTCACGATCGATTGACTATCACCAGGTTGATGTCAGTTTGATTACTGCTAACACGCTGTTGATTGGTTTCACCTCGGATCAAATGGTACCAACAAAATTTATCAATAACATGGGTAATAACATTACTGGTTCATGTCAAATCCACTTGCTTGATTCGCTTTACGGACATGATGGCTTTTTATTGGAAGTGAAGCAACTAACCGCTATTTTTAACACTTTTTTCAGAGAACATTCTCATGACTATATTGAACGAAACCACCGCTGTGCGAGCGGGTATTGATTGTGACCAACAACATGGCGCAGTGACTCCGCCATTGTATCTGTCGAGTAATTATTCTTTTACTGATTTAGGTCAGCCCAGACAATATGATTATTCACGATCAGGGAATCCAACCCGTGACATTTTGGCCGATGCATTGGCCGAATTGGAACAAGCCGCTGGCGGAGTTGTGACATCTACCGGCATGTCAGCAGTGCTTTTGGTTTTACAGTTGTTGCCCAAAAATGGTCGGGTCCTGGCGCCTCATGATTGCTATGGAGGCACTTTCCGATTACTGACTACATTGCATGAAAAAGGTCAACTACAAGTGGATTTCGTTAATCAAACCGATGATGAGGCAGTCAGATTAGCCTTGGAAAACAATCCGGATTTATTATGGATTGAGACCCCAAGTAATCCATTGTTACGTGTGGTTGATGTACATGCCTTGTGTGAATTGGCTGGTGATGATGTGTTAAAAGTAGTCGATAATACGTTTTTATCGCCAGCATTACAGCAGCCCATCACTTTGGGAGCAGATTTGGTTATCCACTCAACCACCAAATACATCAATGGTCACAGTGATGTGGTTGGTGGTGCCGTTTTGGCTAAAACCCCTGAATTGGCTGAACAAATTAAATGGTGGGCCAATTGCATTGGCATCACTGCGGCACCTTTTGATTGTCTGTTAACCACCAGAGGATTGAGAACATTGAATGTTCGTATGAAACAACATCTGGAAAACACAGAACACATCATTGAATTTTTACAACAACATCCAGCGATCGAGAAAATTCATTATCCAGGCCTGGCAGAGCATCCAGGGCATGAAATTGCCAAAAAGCAACAGGCTCATTCTGGTGCAATGATTTCTTTTGAGTTAAAAGGTGGATTTGAACAAGTCCGCACTCTGGTCAACAGCTTGAAATATTTTACCTTGGCTGAATCCCTTGGTGGTGTTGAGTCGTTGATTTGTCATCCCGCCACCATGACCCATGCGGCGATGGCTCCTGCTGCACAATTAACCGCGGGTATCAAACAAAATCTTATTCGGTTGTCAGTTGGCATTGAACAGGTTGACGATTTATTGGCAGATTTGGAACATGGGTTGAGCCGCAGTCAGATACAAACTGTTGAAGGTGTTGCTTTGAAGGAGCGGTCACATGGCTGAACCACAACTGAAAACACAGTCGGTCAAAGGTCCCAATGTGCATAAGTTTGGTGGCTCGAGTTTGCGTGACGAAAAACGCATGGCTCAAGTCATCCAGACCATCAAAGAGACCGTTCAAGGCGGTGATTTTGTGGTGGTTTCGGCCAATGGAAAAGTGACAGATATGTTGCTGGCAATCATTCAGGGACAAACAAAAAGCCTGAAACAATTAAGTAGCTATCTGCTCGGTTTAGTGGCATCGGTGCTTAATAAACCACAAGCACTGAAGGATAAGTTCAATCAGGACCTGGATTGGTTGGAAAAGCAGATTTCGAAAACGGAAAATAATCAACATGAATTACTGGCTCTGGGCGAGTTGTGGTCAGCGCAATTATTGTCTGCAAGTTTATTAGAACAAGGAGTAAAGAATCAGTGGCTGGATGCCAGAGAATACCTTGAAATCAACACGCAAAATCAATTGATAAATCACAGTCAAGCCAAAACACAATTGTTTGAGCTGGTTAATCAAAATCGCAAAGACCTTGACGTACCCGGAATACAAGTGATAACTGGCTATATTGCGCGGGACTCGAATGGCCAAAGCAAAACTTTGGGAAGGAATGGCAGTGATTATACCGCTACACTGATTGCAAACCTGCTAGATGCTAACACCGTTTATTTGTGGACCGATGTTGATGGTGTGTATACGGCGGATCCTCATTTGATTAAGCAAGCCAGAAGAGTAGAGCGACTGACTCTGGCTGAAGCACAGGCATTGTCAGAGTTGGGTTCAAATGTGTTGCATCACAAGACCATTGCGCCGATTTTAAAACAGCCACCAAGACTCGCCATTAATACCTGTATTTCAAGCAGCTCGGGTACTGTCATTGAGAACAACAACTCAACTCAATTTTCAGCGAGTGGGTTTAAAGTTAAGACTTTGGCATGCAAATCTCAACTGGTTTATTTAGCTGTCAGCGAAGTGGATGAATTAACAGCCAGGCAAATACAAACACAACTAACTGTTGATCAAATTACCAACTATGCCAATCATTACGACAAGACCAGCCATACACTGAGTTTTTATGTTGAACAAGCAGAATGGTTCAGCACCTCACAGAAATTGAATAATCAGGGTTTAAGCTTGCACCAACAAATATCCAATGTCAGTCTGATCAGTGCAGTGGGTGAGAACATACGACAAAACCATCAAGTGATCAGCAAGATTTTGAACCGATCAGCCAAATTCAATATTCATAACATTCACTACCCAGCCAATGACCACACTTTATGTGTTTTGGTGCCTGATGCGCAAGCCAGGACGCTGTTAGAAGATTTGCATCATACATTTTTTGGGCTTGAGCCTTCAATACCGATTGTGGTTCTGGGGTATGGCAACATTGGCAAGCAGTTTTTGAGTATTTTGAATACCCACAAAGCTGAAATTGAGCGACAGGTTAAACAATCCTTGTCAGTCGTGGCTGTGGCCAACAGCCGGTTTTTTCAATTCGATGAACAGTGTTTATTGAGTCAGGAAATCAGCTTGAATGAAACCAACCAGCAAGGGCAATTAATACAGCATTTACAAGTTTATGCCGGCAAGCCTTTGGTGGTTGTTGACCTCACAGCCAGCGAAGCGGTGGCTTCTCATTATCTTGAATTTGCACAAAATGGCTGGCATTTGATTTCTGCCAATAAAATAGCGGCCGCAGACCATGAGCAAGCGACACGAATTGAAACCACATTACAAAAGCGACAAAGAAAATGGCTCAAAAACACCACCGTTGGTGCAGGTTTGCCGATACAGGATGCCATCGATAAAATCAAACAAAGTGGCGATACGGTGCGACAGGTATCTGGGGTTTTTTCCGGAACATTGTCATGGTTGTTTGGTAACTACAAAGGTCAACAGGGCTTTATGGACTGGGTCAGAAAAGCCCACCAAATGGGCTATTCAGAACCTGATCCTCGTGATGATTTATCGGGAGAGGATGTTTTTCGCAAGGCATTGATCTTAGCTCGTGAATGTGGTTTTGAAGCTCAGAACATCGATTTCAAGCCGGTGCTGCCTCAGGCTTTACTGGATGGTGATATAGATGATTTTTGGCACCAACAAGAGGCTATCGATCAATACATAGAAGACCTCTGGCAGCAAGCTCACAACCATGGTTCTCAATTATGTTATTTGGCAACCATTAAATCAGACCGCATTGAAGTCGCTTTGCAGGCAATTGATCAGCAACATGCCGCAGCAGGTTTGAAGCCTGGTGACAATGTATTTGTGATTGAATCTGCTTGGTATGCTGAAAATCCTTTGGTCATTCAAGGTCCGGGTGCCGGTAAAGAAGTTACTGCCGCTGGTGTCTTGAATGATTTAATAGCCGTTTTACAGCATTAATCTTGATCAACTTTTTCAGGCGCATTGATTTTCACCAAGCTTTGGGTAATCCAGTAGTTTTTAAAAACCAAAAATAAGCCGACGACAATTTGAAACCCTAAGTAAATAACGGATAATTTAATCTGATTGATTGAATCAAATTCTAAATATTCTGGAAAGAAGTAAAGCTGTAAAATCAACCTAACTAAACTAACTAAAGAGCTAACAACAAAGTAAAAACCCAAAAAAATGACCAATATTCTCAGCAATGAAGTCGCATCAATGGCTTTTACTGGTGTTTTGGCTACTGGTTTACTGATGTAATAAGCAATTGATTGAGGTAAAAACCAGCAAACCAAACCAAAGCCAACCAGAACAAGACCCGTGAATAAGAGGCTGTTGTCAATACCCTGAGTACTTATACCCGGTTGGTAAAAATACCAAAACAGGGTTCTTGCGGCAAACACCAAAATCACCAAGGCAATGAGGCGGATGGCAATAACCAGATAGCTTTGAATATTCATGTGAGTTTATGCTCCAATAATTTTTCATAAAAGGGTAAACATTGATCAGCGATTCGCTGTTCTTCGTTGTTTAAACGGTTTTCTTTGGGAGTGTATTCCCCAAAACCTGTGCTCTCAATCACCCTGTTATACCAGTGCTCTGCCCAGATACCATCAGAGTCCCGATACCCTTTGGGCCAACTGAGCATGGCTACATCAAAATTCACATTCAGGGCATTGCACAGTTTTGTTAACATGGTTTCAGGCGCCATCAGAATGTCTTTGGATTCCAGGATGGGTGGAATTTGGCCAGTGCGTTCTACGATGCGATTGAATAATTTAACTTGTTGAGGAAAGCCTAAATCTTCTGGCGCGGCCCTGGGGTGTTTACGCAAGTAAGAAGACAGCACATCATTGGGATGTCTCAATAAAAAAGCATTGCGCAGTTGGTCTACAAAGTCCAGTTCAATGTCATTGGTTAAATGATGACTCATGTGCTTTTGATAGTAAATGCTTGTATTTTCGGAGGCATATTCAGGCAGTTCCTGAGTCAAATGTTTAACGATAGGTCGCCAATCTTTGCCTTGATGTTCGATTATTTCGGCATACATGGCATGTTTTTTACCCGTGGTGGCTAAATAAGGTCCATACAAAGGTTCATCAACAACAACTGTATCTTGGCGGTTTTCCCACGAGCGCATCATTGCCGTGGAAATGTTGCGTGGTCCCGACCACATGGCGATTCTGATGAGGCCATCACTCATGAGCGGCTTCCTGTTTAATCAAATCAATGTACAAATCTTGTAAACGACGAATCATATTTCGCTGTTGACCATCGCCAATCAAGCGGCCATCCACTTCATTAACTGGGGTGATGCCGGCGAAGGTGCCTGTGACAAAAGCTTCATCGGCGCCATAAACATCAAATAAAGAAAAGTTCTTTTGCTTGATGGGAATGTTGTTTTCTTCACACAATTGAATGATTTTTGAACGGGTGATGCCACCCAAGCAATAATCACCGGTAGAGGTCCAAACTTCTCCTTGAGTCACGATAAAAAAATGTGTGGAATTACAGGTGGAGACAAATCCATGTGGATCCAACATCAATGCTTCATCAGCACCAGCTTTGGAGGCCTGGATGCAGCCTTGAATACAATTGATTTTTGAATGTGAATTCATCTTTTGATCTTGCACATCCGGGTAACCACGCCTGACATGAGTAGTAAATAGTTTGATGCCACCTTCAATCTTTCGAGGGGATGGTTCCTTGTATTCGGCAATGATAACGATGGTACTGCCAGGAATGGTGCATCTGGGGTCTTGATAGGGGGTAATTTTTATCCCTCGAGTTACCATCAGACGAATATGAACGCCATCGTGCATGCGGTTGGCCTTTAAGGTTGCCATCAGTCGTTCAGTTAATTGTGCTGGTGTTAAGCCAATATCCAGATCAAGAGACTTGGCACCTTGGTATAAACGCTTTAAGTGATCTTTCAGGAACACCACTACGCCAGCATGCAGACGTAAGCCTTCCCACACACCATCACCAAGGATAAAACCTGAATCAAATACTGAAACAACAGCTTGCTCACGTGGGGTCAGCTTACCATTGATGTTGATTAAAATATCACGATTGCGCTCGTCTTCTATGTATTCGTGTGTGCCTTTACCCATTAGCATGTTTAATAAATTAAATGCGATGATATTACCAGAAAGCACCAAGCTTTGTGAAATTTGGGACACCGGATTGATATGAATCAGTTGAGAGCTCAAAATAATCAGCTAGTAAAACAATGTTCATGGTATTGATAACTTGGTCGTTAGTCCGTTGTTGAATGGGTTTATTCATTTGAAACAAGTTAATGACGTAATATAAAGTGGGAAACCTGACACATCTGAACAGTATGATTGAATAATTAGTCGAACCTGAAAAATGCATAACTTATTGTTAAACAAAAGGAATTACTTGCATATCCCAAATTTTCGACCAGAAAATAGAGACTATCCTCCATTTTCTGGTCGACGATGTGGCACAAGGATGTGCTACCTTGAGCCGAAAGACTCAAATAAGGCCAAAGAACACCAGAAAAATCGCACTTTTGCGGTAAAGTGTTTTTTGACCGATACTGGAAAAGGCCAGGATGGACTTTTCCAGGGACAACTAATTAGCACCAGCACTTTGAGTGATGCAGGTGGATATTAATTGGGGTTGATATGTTCTTCAAGCCTTATTGGAACGTGCGGAGAGGAATTCAAGTAGGTCTGAGAAATAAAACATTATCCTTGTTTAAGGGATTTGGTTTTGTGGTAATATCTATAGAGGAATAAAAAAATGGTGCTGTTGTGAACCTGAATTATAATTTGTTAATCGTAGATGATGTGCCTGATAACATTCAGGTGGTAATGAATATCCTCAAAGAACAAGGGTATGATTTTTCGTACGCATTAAATGGTTCAGAAGCAATTGAGTTGCTGAAGAACAACAGTTTCGACCTGGTGTTGTTAGATGTTATGATGCCAGACTTTAATGGATTTGAAGTGTGCGAATTCATGAAGTCCGATCCAAGATTACAGGATATCCCTGTCATCTTTTTAACTGCGCGCGTGGATGTGGATTCAATTGCCAAGGGATTCAGTGTGGGTGGTGTTGATTACATCACCAAACCATTCCATTCCAATGAGCTGATTATGCGGGTTAAAACTCATCTGGATTTATACGCCGCCAAAAAAGTGTTGCAACAGCATAATATTGTGTTGGAAAAACAGTTAAAAAACAAAGAGTTGCGTATCTTGTCGGAACTTGAAGCCAATCAAAAGGAAATGATTTTCATGTTAACCGAATTAATGGAAGCCACATCAGATGAAACTGGACAACACATACGTAGAGTGGCAGAAATTTCCAGGTTGTTGGCTTTTTATCACCCCAGTCTCAATTCGGAAGATGAGCATGTGATTTTCCATGCTTCGCCGATGCATGACATTGGCAAAATAACATTGCCACACTCCATTCTTCATAAACCAAGCCAACTGACTGAAACAGAGCGTGAAGAAATGAAGAAACACACCACCAACGCTTATAACATTTTGAAGTTATCACAAAGAAAGTTTATCAAAGCGGCAGCCATGATTGCTTACCACCACCATGAATGCTGGGATGGAAGTGGTTATCCCCAAGGTTTGAAAGGTGATGAAATTCATATTTACGGACGAATCGTGGCGATTGCTGATGTTTTTGATGCATTAACCCATAAACGTAAATACAAGGAAGCCTGGACAGTTGATGATTCAGTAAAGTACATTGTCAACCTTAAAGGCAAGCAGTTTGATCCCCAATTGATTGATATTTTCCAGAAACACCTGGATGAATTTATTGCCATTGCTCAGATGGAATAGTCTTTGAGTAGTTGTGAGATGAAACGCCTCTTTTGTCTGGTTTTTTTTCTTGCTACTTTTTCTACTGCTGCGGTTGAATTCACTACAGAAGAACTGGCTTGGATTCAGGCCAATCCAGTTATTCGGACTGCGGGCGCCGAGGATTGGGTGCCTTTTGACTATGTAAATTTTGATGGTCAAAATGCCGGCATTGTGCAGAGTTATTTACGAATCATTACTGCAAAAACAGGTTTGCAATTCAAGGTTGACGTTGATGAATGGTATCCCAGTTTAAACAAGGCTTTTACCGGGAAAATTGATTTGATGCCTGCTGTAGCGGGTGGTGACAGCACTTCCCAAGACCTAAATTTCAGTCAGCCCTATGAAGTCATTTTTGACTATTTTTACATCAATCAAGAAAAAAACAAGGATGTTTCTGCCAATTTAGAAGGGTTGACAGTGGCCACACCAGGCGGGTTCGCACGAAAAAACTTTCTTTCAAAGAACTACCCAGGGGTCAAGGTCATCAATACCCAGTCCATGAGTGAAAGTATTGCGCTGGTTCTGGCTGGGCAGGCAGATGTTGTTTTGGGAGCTCATGCACGCATTGATCGGATATTGACTGCCAACAACATCCATAACATTGTGCCTTTAAAGCCTGCTGGTGATGGTGTCAGTAACCAATTGTTTATGGCAGTGCCAGATCATGCATTGACTTTGTTAGGCATTATTGAGAAAGTTTTGCTATCTCTTACGCCAACTGAACGTGCTCAAATCATGGCGGACTGGCTACAACAGCAAACAAGCATTGGTAAGCGAGTTGATTTAACCGAATCAGAGCAGGCATGGATTATAGCCCATCCAAAGGTGATATTAGGTGCTGACAGGCAATGGGCTCCTTTCGAATTTGCCGACGAGCAAGGCAGGCATCAAGGAATTGCGGCCGAATACGTTAAATTAATAGAACAATATTCCGGTCTCGAAATTGAGGTTCATGCCGATACCTGGAAAAATGTTATGGTAAACCTGCAAGAAAATCAAATACACGGTTTTAGTTGTGCAGTTGAAACTGAAGAACGCAGTGTCTATCTTAACTTCACAACACCCTATTTAACGGTTCCTACTGCTGTTTATGTTCGCAGTGAAGAACCTGCTATCAGCGACATAGGCGATTTGTCGGGTAAATCGGTGGCTTTGAATGAAGTCTCATACCTGCACGAATGGCTGGCAACTCAATATCCTGACATCAATTTATTTCTGACAAGTTCCAACAAAGAAGCCGTCGAAGCAGTGTCTTATGGTCAGGCTTATGCCTATATTGGTAATTTGGCTGTGGCTGATTATGTTATCAAGCAATCCTTGTTGACCAACCTCAAGGTGGTATTGCAACTCAATAATTTTCAAACTTCGGTGAGTTTTGCCGTTGACAAAGATTACCCTGAATTGTTCTCTATTTTACAAAAATCAATGGCATTGATTGATGACGCTGAGCATAAACGTATCACCGATCAATGGGTAGGCAATGATTTTAGAATAATTAACTTCAGTCCGAGTGAAAGGCAGTTTCTCAATAACAAACAGAATCTGATTTATATGCCTGGTGAAGAAGGGATGCCTTTTGAAAGCATCGATGAAAACACAAATTTTGTTGGTATCAATTCAGATTTTATTGAGGGTATGCAACAGCTACTGGGTATCAGTTTTGTGATAAAGGAAAATAAATCTGGTGATCGTGTCGATTTGACATTCAGTCATACAAACGACATAGAAAAAGCTGAATTGTTTCAGCAATTACCTTCACATATTTCCTCAGATGTTGTGATTCTCATGCCTGCATCGGCCAAATTTGTTAAAGACCTGAAACAAATCAGCGATCTTCGGATTGGTGTCATTGAAGGTGAACAGTATATCCTACAGATTAAAAAAGAATTTCCTGATGTTAAGCTGCAAGAGGTTAAAGATTTAACTGAAGCCTTGAACCTCATGAATAATGAAATGGTAGATGCATTGTTGTTGCCTTTTGCACAAGCCAGTTACGAACTGACACACCGAAGTTTGGGGCATTTGAAAATAGTAGGCAAAACCAATTACCAAAAACAATATGCTTTTTATGTGTCCAAAAAACAACCCCATCTCATTACTGTTATGCAGAAAACCATTGAACAGATGGGCAAAGAGGATTATGCCAAACTAATGGACGAATGGTTGAAGATAGATGTGATTGAGCATAAGGACTATCGTTTGACCATTGCTATTGCATCAGTATTGTTGCTGATATTGTTGTTGATTGTGCTATGGAATCGCAGTGTGGTTAAAGCCATGCAACAAAGATTGGCCATAGAAGAAGCACTGGCTGCTGAAAAAGAAAATTTTGAAATCATGTTTGAAAAATCAGGTGATGCCAATTTGATTTTTCAAAAGGGACAATTTGTGGCCAGTAACCTTACAGCACTCAAAATGTTTGGTTTAAGGGATGAAGATGCGCTTAAGTCTTCAAAAATTGGAGATTTTCTGCCTTTGAAACAAGCCAATGGTGAAGACTCCATACAATACCTGGACGCCAAACTTGAAGAATCAAAGCACAATAAAAGTGTCAGATTCGAATGTTTGGCTCAAAAAAAAGATGGCACTAAATTTTGGGCTGATATGGTTTTCACTCGCATCAATTACAGTGGACAAAAAGCATTGTATGCAGTTTGGCGTGATCTCACTGAGCAAAAACTCATGGAGAACCGATTAAAAACAGCCAGGGCGCAGGCCGAAGAAGCCAATCAGGCAAAATCTACCTTTCTGGCAAACATGTCTCATGAAATCAGGACACCCATGAATGCCATCATTGGTTTTACCGAATTGTTAGAGGAGCAAGTTAAAGAGCCACATTTAAAAACTTTTGTTAAAACCATTAAATCGGCCGGTGATACCTTATTAATGTTGATTAATGACATACTGGATTTTTCCAAAATCGAAGCGGGTAAATACGAACCACATCCAGTTAGTTTCAGTCCGGTTGAATATTTTGAAGACATTGGTCAAATCTTTTCCATCAACATGCAAAAAAAAGGTTTGCAAATGATTTTGGATCTGGACCAAGAATTACCTGCAGGTTTAAAACTTGATATCAATCACTTGCGCCAGGTGCTGTTTAATTTGTTGAGTAATGCGATTAAATTCAGTGAGTTGTGTAAGATTTTTCTACGGGTAAAAGTTTATGATTTAACCAGCTCACATACGGGTTTAAGGATTGAAGTAGAAGATCAGGGCATTGGTATTCCCAAAGATCAACAAGCCAAAATTTTTGAGGCTTTTGAACAGCAAAAAAATCAAGACAGTAATAAATATTCTGGAACAGGTCTGGGTTTAGCTATTTGTAAAACTTTGATTAAGCAAATGGGTGGTAAGATTTGGGTTGAAAGCGAGCCAGGTAAAGGCGCTTGTTTTATCATTGAATTGCCAAACATACCTCTGGCAGACAGAAAAAAACAAATACTGGTTTCGTCAGCTCCGAACATACAACCGGATGAATATGATTTTATAAAAGCAGTTTTGCTGGTTGTTGATGACAATTACCACAATCGGGCCTTAATCGCTGAACATTTTGCCAATACTCAGATAACAACCATTCATGCGGAAAATGGCCTTGATGCCGTAAATAGTGTCAAAAAACACAAAATTGATTTGATACTAATGGACATCAGAATGCCAATAATGGATGGTTATGAATCAGCGAAATTAATAAAAGCTGATCAATCACAATTACCCATTGTGGCTTTGACTGCTTCGGTGTTAAAAGAGGACCATCAACGCATAGAAAAAGGTCATTTCGATGGTTTTTTGCCCAAACCTGTGATTAAAAAACGGTTGTTTGAAACAGTAGGCAAATACATTAAATATGAAATCAGGAAAAAAGTTGAACCAGAACAATATGTTGTGGAAAAAATGGCTGCGCATCAACAGCAAGATCTTGATTCATTGTTAAATTTTCTGAATGGTCCGGTTTCTAAAGCGTGGGAGATGGCTATGTTAACCAAAAGCATGAATGATGTCAGCTCTTTGGTCAGGTTGCTGGTAAAATCAAAAGAATACCTAGAAGTACGGGCAGTAACTGAATATGCTTCCAAACTTGATGGTCATGTCACATCGTTTAATGTGGTTGGCATTCAGGCTGCACTGAAAGAGTTTGATGGTTTGAAAAAATATGTATATCAAATAGGAACTGGAGAAACACATGTATAACAGAAATTTTTGGCTGTGGTTTTTTATATTTTTGGCTGTTTTTGTTATTTCTGCTATTAATCCACACGATGGTTACACGTGGTTTTTGGAAGTGTTGCCAGCTGTTATAGGCGCTATGTTGCTCATTTATTTTAGAAAGTCATGGCCGATGACTGGCTTATTGTATGTGCTGATATTGATTCACTGCGTGATTTTAATGATTGGTGGACATTACACGTATGCGGAAGTCCCGTATTTCGATAATTTTTTGTCATTTATTTGGCCTGATCGCAACAATTACGACAAGTTGGGTCATTTTGCGCAGGGCTTTGTTCCCGCGATGATTTGCCGTGAGGTCATCATCAGACATGTCGTGGTACAATCTGTTGGTTGGCGACGCTTTTTCATCGTTTGTTTTTGTTTGGCCTTATCAGCTTTTTATGAATTGATTGAATGGTGGGTGGCATTACTCAGTGATGAAGCAGCTGATTCATTTCTCGGTGCTCAAGGTTATGTTTGGGACACCCAGTCAGATATGTTTTTGGCTCTGATAGGCAGTATTATGGCTTTGCTATTCCTGTGCGGATTGCACGATAAACAATTGAATAAATTACAAGTGGAGTGAATATGAACCAGTTATTAATACCGATGTTTTTACAAGTGTTACTCACTTTTGGAATTTTATTTGCCAGTGGTTTTTTGCGTTATCGCAGTGTCGGCAAGCGAACGGTAAACCCGAAAGATTATGTACTGATGACTGGTCAGGATCAATGGCCAGTGTTGATTCAAAAGCTGGGCAGGTCATTTCACAACCAGTTGGAAGTACCGCTATTGTTTTATGTTTGGACTTTGATGACTTTATTGACGGGTATTGAATCACAGATTTTGTTATACATGGCCTGGGCATATGTGGGGTTGCGTTATGTTCACGCTTTTATCCACATTGGCTACAATAATGTGTTACATCGGTTCAGCGTGTTCCTGATTTCATGCCTGTTACTATTATCCATGTGGTTTATTTTGTTCTCAAATGCCATGGAAACCGGGTGGTTGCGGTTCTAACTGAGTATTTTGTGGATCAAAGCCTGCCGCATCAAGACACCGTTTCTGACTTGTTGCCAAATGACTGATTGCGATCCATCGGCCACCTCATCTGAAATTTCAATGCCCCGGTTCATAGGTCCGGGGTGCATAACTATGGCTTCTGGTTTGGCCAGCTTCAAGCGTTCGTTGGTAAGGCCATAATGTTCATGCCATTGCGCGAAATCCACATTCAAGTCTTCAGGTAGGCGTTCTTTTTGGATTCTCAACATCACCACCACATCAGCATCCTTGACACAAGTGTTCATGTCGCTGGCCTTAAGATGTTTAGTTTTTGATGGAATCAATTCGTCGGGAGCAAACAGACTGATCTCACCCACATTCATGGTGTTCAAACCATCCATCAACGAATTGGCAACACGTGAATGTTTGATGTCACCAATGATGGCAACTTTTAATGTACTAAAATCTTGTTTGTATTGCCAGATGGTGTAAAGGTCCAGCAGACCTTGTGTGGGGTGTTGATTGGTGCCGTCACCGGCATTGATGATACTGGTTTCATTGTTAAGCCAGGATGACATCTCTTGTTGAATGTTGTTTTGTTGATGTCTGACGATAAATAAATCAGTTTGCATCGCGTTCAGGGTTAACAAGGTGTCACACAGAGTTTCACCTTTTTGGGTTGATGAGTGCTCAATATTTAAGGCAGTGATGTCAATCCCAAGCCTTTGACAAGCAAGCTGGAATGAGGTTAGGGTGCGGGTTGAATTTTCAAAAAACAATGCAATCGCGGAACGCCCCTGATGAAGTTTGCGGGTTTCTTTGATTGGGGTTTGGTTGAATTGTTGTGCTTGAGCAAACAAAGCGGTGATTTTTTCGGCAGATAATGCTTTGATGTCGATTAGGTGTTTCATAAGATATTTAATCAGTGATAGTCAAGCCATGACTGCAAGATAATTTGTGCAGCTATGGCGTCAATGTTGCGTTTGTCTTTGGCTTTACTAGAACCAGCAGCTCTTTGTTGTTGGAATTGTCTTTCTGCAGCAAAGGAGCTCAGGCGTTCATCGACATAATTAATCGGTAACGAAAATTGCTGTTTGAGTTTATTGCCAAAGTTCTTCACCTGGCGGGTTATTTCTTGTTCTTCACCATCCATATCCATTGGCAAACCAAGTATCAGTTGTTTAACCTGCCATTCGTTAATGATGTTTTCAAGTTCGTGCCAAAACTGTTGATTGTTTAATAAAACTTTCAAAGGGCTGGCTTGCCGTGTTAAGGTTTGCGCGATGGCAATACCTATTCGTCTGCTGCCATAGTCAATGCCCAGCACATATTCAGGCATGGCCAAGATCACCGCTGAGTTGGTGTGGCTTGATGCCAATGATGTTTAATGCCTGTGTCCATTTGTCTTCACCAGTGGCCGTAAAAACCAGGGCATCATCAGCTGGGCAGGTTAACCAGGCGTTGTCAGCCATTTCTTGCTCAAGCTGACCTTCATGCCAGGTGGCGCAGCCCAATGCCAATAACCAACGGCTGTTAAGCTGGTTATCAGCGATGGCTTGAATGATGTCCTTTGAAGTAGTCAATGATATTTCTTTCGAAATCCGAATCGAACTGTCAAAAACATCATGGTGTTGATGCAAGATAAATCCACATTGAGTGTTGACTGGACCACCTTCATACACCTTGTGTTGATCTCCAATCGCAAGTGCGCTGATTTCCAGGCTTTGAAAAATTTCATTGATGGTGACATCACTGGGGTGATTGATATCGATGCCCAGCGCACCATTTTCATTGTGCTCGCAAATCAAAATCACAGCTTTGACAAACCGTTCATCGGGCATGTCTGGATTGGCTATCAACAATTGGTTGGTCAAATTCATTATTTTTGTCTGAGTAAGTGACCTGGTAAAAATTGCCAGGTGCGGGTGATGTAAAGAATGTCTACCCGATCCTTGGTTTCAGGCAGTGGATCAAAGGGCTGTGCCAATTTTACAATGTGTTTGGCTGCCTCATCCAGGAATTTATAGTCGGAAGGTTTGATGATTTTGATTTCATGAATGGTGCCATCCCGTTTGATGCCAACAGTAAGCATCACATTGCCGATGAATGATTTGTTTTTGGCTTGTTCTGGCTAGTTCAGGTCTCCGGTGCGCTCAATTTTTTTAACCCAATTGTTAATGTATGGTGCAAATTCATAGGCTTTGGTGGCACTGGAAACATATTTGCTGCGTGGCTTTTTAGCATAGTTTTCAATTTTTTTGGCGAGTTCATCCTTAATTTGTGCCAGTTTTTGCTCTTTGGCCTGTTCTTGGTCATCGGCGCTTTGGTTTTTCTTGTCCTTGTTGGGCTGGTTGACTCTGACCAATTGTTGTGATTGTTGAGTCGTGATGATCTGTGTTTCCTGTTGCTTTTGTTGCTGCTTGACTCGTTTGTGACTTTCCTGTGATGACAGGCCCTCAGCCACTGGCGAAGTAGCGCTGAAAGGATCGGTTGGTCTGGCTTTTTTATCAAGGGTGCCGCCGCCCATTTGATTATTTTGGGCGAGGTATTCGGCATCTTCGGGTGTCTGTGGATTGGATTTTTTGGACAAGATAATGTCCATGCTATGAATGACTTCTGGTTTGTTTTTTTGATGGCTGAAAGAAACGCCTAAAATAATCAAAGACAAAGTGAGCAATGCCAAAGTCAGGGTCATTACATTTTTATCTTTGATGGTGATTTTGGGTTTCATAAAATATCTTTTTCAATGCAATCAAAAAGTTCTCCAGCGATGTTTAAATCAAAAATCTTATCCAGTTCACGAATGCATGTTGGGCTGGTAACATTGACCTCAGTTAAATATTCACCAATCACGTCAATACCAGCAAACACGATACCCATGTCTTTCAGCTTGGGGCCAACGATTTCGCAAATGCGTCTGTCAGATTCGGACAAACGTAAACCCTTACCAGTTCCGCCCTTGGCCAGGTTGCCTCGAAAATCAGCACTTGATGGAATTCTTGCCAATGCGTAAGGGACTGGTTCGCCATTAATCAGCAGAATTCTTTTATCCCCTTGCTTAATTTCTGGGATGTATTTTTGAATCATGGCTGTTTTTGTGCCATTTTGTGTCACTGTCTCTAAAATAACATTCAAGTTTTTATCATTCTTTGCAGTTTTAAAAATAGAGTTGCCACCCATGCCATCCATCGGTTTGACAATCACTTCTCCCATGTCTTGCACTGCCTGTCTTAATGTTACAGGATTTCTGGCAATTAGATTTTCAGGGGTGCATTCGGTGAAATATTCAGTGAAGAATTTTTCATTGGCATCACGTAATGCTTGTGGTTTGTTGATTATGTGAGTGGTTGCAGACATGGCCAATTCGAGCATATAGGTATCCATGATGTATTCCATGTCAAACGGAGGGTCTTTACGCATCAGAATAACATCAAAGGATTCAAGACAAACCGTTTGTAAATGGCCTGTTTCGTACCAATTACTGGACTGGTCAAAGACCTTTATTTGCTTTGCATTGGCCCAAGACTTGCCTGCTCGGCAAAAAAGATTTTCTGCGGTGATGTAATGGGTTTCATAATTCCTGTTTTGCGCCTCTAACATCATGGCAAAACTGGAATCCTTGCCTGGGTTAATAGTCTCTATGGGATCCATGACCACCGCAATTTTCATCATTTGTGTTCATCCAAAATTTGTGAATTGTGTTGAATTATAATAAGCTAACAGTGAGTGTTAAATAGGACTTGCTAAAATAAAGTCAAATAAACGTCTGAAAAAAGAAGTGGAAGTGCTAGTTTTTTTTCAAACCGATAATTTTTCGGGATGAATGGGTGTAAATTTTAATTGTGTGATTATGGGTGTTTAATGCAGAGGATTTTGCATTTAATCCATGTTTATCTAAAAATTGTTTTGTAATCAGTTGTAAAATGAGTTATTTTCTTGAGAATGACATACTTACAAGATTATCTTCATAAATGTTGTGAATAATTTATTAGACCAAAGCCAGATATAAAATTGGAGAGATTATGAATTTAGAAGGTTTAAAAGTGATGGTAATAGATGACAGTAAAACCATTCGCAGAACCGCTGAAACTTTATTGAAAAAAGAAGGATGTGAAGTCATAACTGTTGATAACGGCTATGAAGCTTTATCCCAAATTTCTGATTTGGAGCCCAACATTATTTTTGTTGATATCATGATGCCCCGTCTTGATGGTTACAAAACATGTGCTCTGATCAAAATGAACAGTGAACATAAATCAACCCCGGTGATCATGTTGTCAAGTAAAGATGGTCTTTTCGATAAAGCCAAGGGTCGCGTTGTTGGGGCTGAAGAATACCTCACCAAGCCTTTTACCAAGGAAGAGCTGATTGAGGCCATTGAAAAACACGTTGTAAGGGATTGAGAATGAGCAAAAACATTATCAAACCATTTGAACTGCTGCTTGAGTATGAGAAGAGAAGTGTGACGCATGCTTTGGGTAGCACCAATGAAGAAAGTGAATTGGGAGATTGGTCTGGCATCGGCTTCAAAATCGGTGAAATATATCTGGTTTCTCAAGTGGATGAAGTGAATGAAGTGGTGATTTTGCCTGAACTTGTCAGAATACCAGGCATTGACAGTTGGGTTCTGGGTCTGGTTAATATCAGAAGTAATTTGATTCCCGCTATTGATTTAAGAGCCTATTTAACCAATGAGCCATCGAAATTAACCAAACACTCAAGAATGCTGGTAATCAATCAGCCTGGAGGGCAAGCAGGTTTGGTGGTGGATGAAGTGTTTGGACAAAGACACTTTAAACAGAGTGAGAGTCATGACGTTGAGGGTGATGATGATTCACGGGTGTATAAATATTGTGATAAGTTTTTCAGTCATGATGATGTGAGTTGGATGGTTTTTGAAATGGGCCAATTGGTTCAGGACAGTAATTTCCAAAATGCATCCATTAAATAATAACAGAGGTAGAAGTATATGAGCAGTTCAGCTGTAGAAATGGATCAAAGAACCCGTACGTTGCCGCTCTGGCAACTGATGGTATTGGTTATTTTGGTTTTGTCATTTTTTGGTCACTCCTATTGGTTGGCCACAATTGAGCAAAACAGAACTTCACATTTATCTGAAGTAGATAAAGTACAGATTAAGGCTCAACAATTGGCTCAATATGCTAAGCAAGCTTCATCAGGAGATATTGATGCCTTCCAGGATTTGATTGATGATCGCAGAATTATTGATGATACCCTCAAAAACTTGAGAAATGGAGGCCCTTTTTATCCTGCGTTACCAACAGATGTTAACCCCAGATTGGTTTCTTTGTCCGATGTTTGGGATACCATAAACACCAATGCATTAACCATTATCAATCAACGGGAACGCATTGAAGAGTTGGCAGATATTTCAGATAAATTTGCCTCGGAAATTCCTGTTTTACAAGCCAGTTCAGATGCTGTGGTTAAAAGGTTGGTTGCTATTAATAGTGACCGAGGCTTGATATACCTTGCTTCACAACAATTAGTGCTTGCAGACCGAATGTTACGTCGCATGAGCGAAATCTTGAAAGGTGGTGCTGCTTCAATTCAGGCCAGTGACTCTCTGGATCGTGATGCCAGAAAATTCAACGAAGTGATGAATGGTATGTTTAATGGCAGTGATTCTATTAAAGCTGTAACCGATGAACAAGCCATTGAATCATTGGGTCGGGTATATTCAGCATTTGATAGTGTTTCTGTTGATATTTCGACGGTAATGGAGGCAAGTGAGTTATTTGACGCACAAATTGCTGCAACCGATATTGAAGTTGATATCGATAGATTTGTGGATGATGCCTCACAATTAAGAAACCAACTTGCTGAAAGGAAACAACAAGTGCCATCTGATATGGTTGGTTGGATATTGGCTGGCTTGTCGTTCCTGTGGTTATTATGGATATTCAGAACCCTGTCGAAAAATGACCGCGTTCGGGCGGCTGTTGCACAAGATCAAAATGAAAGAAACCAGCAAGCGATTTTACGATTACTTGATGAAATGGGATCATTGGCGGATGGTGACTTGACCGTAAATGCCACAGTATCGGAAGACATCACAGGTGCGATTGCGGATTCTGTCAACTTTGCGATTGAAGCTTTGAGGTCGTTGGTTAAAACCATTAATGACGCTTCACAAGGTGTAGCCTCCGCGGCGCAAGAAGCACAAGCCACGGCGATGCATTTGGCCGAAGCTTCTGAACATCAGGCCACACAGATTACCAACGCATCAGCAGCTATTAATGAAATTGCGGTGTCTATTGACGAAGTGTCGAAAAACTCTTTGGAATCAGCCGACGTGGCGCAAAGATCGGTATTGATCGCGCACAATGGAGCGGAAGTGGTGCGTGACACCATCCGGGGTATGAATAACATTCGTACTCAGATTCAGGATACATCCAAAAGAATTAAACGACTGGGTGAATCTTCTCAAGAAATTGGTAATATCGTAGAACTGATTAACGACATTGCCGAACAAACAAATATTTTGGCCTTGAATGCAGCGATTCAAGCCGCCTCTTCAGGTGAGTCCGGACGTGGTTTTGCGGTGGTAGCTGACGAGGTACAACAGCTGGCTGAAAGGGCATCAAGTGCGACTCGGCAAATTGAGGGTATTGTAAAAACCATTCAGACCGATACCAACGAGGCAGTACGTTCAATGGAACAAACCACTTCTGAGGTGGTGGGTGGAGCCCGTAAGGCAGAGGATGCGGGTGAGGCTTTGACCGAAATTGAAACGGTATCGAATGACTTGGCCGAACTGATTCAAAATATTTCAGAAGCCGCTCGTCAACAATCAGTTGCTGCTACCAATATTTCAGGAACCATGAACGTGATTCAGGAAATTACCACCCAAACTTCCGCAGGTACTCAACAAACTGCTGAGTCGATTGGTAACTTAGTGGAATTGGCAACAGAACTGCGTAAATCAGTAGAAGACTTTAAATTACCTGATGATGAGTTCTTCTGATAAACCACAAAATAATGTACAAAATGTATAGCAACAAACCGTTTTTGCACATATCACCGTTAACTGAGGTGGAATATCAGCGTTGGTCAGGCTTGCTGGCAGAAAGACTTGGAATTATCGTTCCCAAAGAACGAAAAATGTTTTTGCAGTCAAAAATATGGTCAAGAATGAGGGAGATTGGGTATACCGCGTACGATAAATATTGGGATTATATTAATTCGGGTATTGAAGGCAATCTAGAATGGTCGCAACTGGTAGATCGGTTGACAGTTCATGAAACTTCTTTTTTCAGACACATGCCTTCATTTGATTTAGTAAAGGAAGATTTACTGAGAAAAATTCATCTGAGTAAAGAGTCGCTTAGGTACAAAATGTGGAGTGTCAGTTGTGCTACAGGGGAAGAGCCATATTCCCTGGCAATGATGGCTGCAAAAGTCTGTCAATCAACAGCTATGAAAACGTATTTTGGTATCACGGCGACAGACGTAAGTAGTCCAGCTGTGGCGCTGGCTAAAAATGCGATCTATTCAGCTGACAAGAAAAAAAATATTGACCAAGAATATCATGAGTACTTGGTAACATTGAATGAAGAAATGTTTACCATTGATGAAAAATTAAAAAAAAGGATGGCTTTTGGGGTGTTTAATTTGTTGGATGTGAACCGCCCCTCAAATATCAAATACGATGTGATTTATTGTCAAAACGTTTTGATGTACTTTGAGAAAAAAGTCAGGGAGCAGATACTGGACGGACTTGTTTCTTACCTTAATCGTGACGGGCTATTGGTTTTAGGCCAAACTGAAATAAATGCATGGTCACATCCTAAAATGACACGAGTAAATAAGAACAGAACTTTGGCATTCAGATTGAAATAGTATGAGTAAAATAGAGCAAATAGATTTTTCAACATTAACTTGGGTTAAAACTGAACTCGATGAAACACTCAACCGAGCAAAAGAAGCCCTCAAAACCTATGTTGAGGATACTGATGACACCAATCAACTGCAATTTTGTATCACTTACCTGCATCAGATTCAGGGCACCCTTAAAATGGTTGAGTTGTATGGGGCTGCCATGGTTGCCGAAGAAATGGAATCGGTTGCCAAAGACCTGATCAATGGCAAAATTTCTGACGAAGATGCTGCTTTTGATGTATTGATGCAAAGCATTTTACAATTGCCTGATTATTTGGAAAGAATTGAATTGGGTCATAAGGATGTGCCTATTGTACTGTTGCCCCTTGTTAATGATTTACGTAGTGTTCGTGGATCAAAACTCTTGTCTGAAAGTTCTTTGTTTAATCCAAACCTGGAATTGGGTGTTCCTGAACGCGTCAATAACACTGATGTATCTTTGCGTGGCAATCAATTAAGAACAGCGCTATTAAAAATTCGATCTGTTTATCAGGTTTCTCTGCTCAACTGGATTAAGGAAAATAATAAGGCCAAAGCCATAGATAATATCAAGTTAGTTGTTAATAAATTGCAAATGGTATTGTCCCAAGAACACCTAAAGCAGTTATTTTGGGCTTATTCTGGTGTGCTGGAAGGCTTACAGGATAACAGCATTGAAGACAATATCTCACTGAAGCAAATTGCGGGTAAAGTTGATTTGTTAATCAAGGATTTAAGTGGTAATGGATCACATATCAAAGCCAATAGCCGATCCATCACTCGAAATCTTTTGTACTACGTTGCCATCAGTAAAGGTGATGGTCGTTTGTGTAGTGAAATTAGAGATTACTTCAACCTGAAACAATTTATTCCCGATGAGCAAGAAATCAAGCACGCTGAAGGTAGTTTGTCAGGTAAAAATAAAGAGTTGTTACAAACCGTTTCTGACGCAATCAAAGATGATGTGTTGGTGGTGCAGGAGTCGCTTGATTTATTTATTAGAAACAAGTCTGCCAGTGTGGAACAATTATCACCCTTGCTAGATAATTTACAAAATATCGCAGACACTTTGGGAATTTTGGGACTGGGTGTGGCCAGAGACTCTGTTAATGAACACCGCAACGCGCTTGAAAATCAGATTGAAGCAGAAGAAAGACCATCGGATGAAAATTTGCTGGATGTGGCTAAAACGCTGCTGCAAATTGAA
This sequence comes from Lysobacterales bacterium, assembly GCA_020442635.1. Lineage (GTDB taxonomy): Bacteria > Pseudomonadota > Gammaproteobacteria > Xanthomonadales > Marinicellaceae > Marinicella. The sequence continues at coordinate 20,133 of JAGRJR010000019.1, read as the reverse complement.
GCGCAGTTGGGAGATCATATACAATCATTAGGAGCGACAGAAGAGCTAGGTGGGGAAGAAGAAAGTGCCATACCTAAATCAGAGAAGAAAGCCATTTTACAACAATTGGCTAAAGAGTCGATTATTAATTTACAACAAATCAAGACCAATTTTGTTGCTTTTATTGAATCTCCTTGGGATAAAAATCAAGTTAAAGAAAACCCCCGATTATTAAAAGACATTTCTGGGGCATTAAAAATTTTAAACTTGTCTGAAGCCAGTGAGCATCTGGATCAAATCACGGAATATGTCAATCAGCAAATATTAACTTCGGATTCCAAACCATCGGCAATGGAATTGGAACAACTGGCAACAGTGATTTCATCATTAGAATATTATCTGGAAAATCTGGATCAGGGACAAAGTATCAGAAACAGTTTGTTGGATGTGGTGAAAGTACAATTAGCTCAATTACAAAAACATGTGGCTGATCATCAAGACGAACGGGAAGTTCTTCCTGATGTGGCAGAAATCGAAGATGTCGCTAATGAACAGGATGAGGAAGGCGAAGCAATCACTGAAGAATTGGAACTTCAGCTTGAAGCAGATGGTGGCGAATCAGAGGATGAAATTGCCACTGAAGAAACTATTGCAGAAACGGTAAATCAACCAAGTACAGTGGTTGAAGAATCCAGTCTCATGGTTATATTTGGTGATGATGTTGATGAAGAAATTAAGGAAGTGTTTTTGGAAGAGTTTGAAGAAGAACTCGCCAATATGCAAGAAAAACATAAAATTTGGAAACAAGACCCAGATGCCAATGCCGGCGAGTTAACAGAAATCAGAAGAATTTTTCATACTTTGAAAGGCAGTGGTCGTTTGGTGGGTGCAGAAGCTATTGGTGAATTTGGTTGGCAACTTGAAAACATGTGTAACCGCAAGTTGGATAACAGTATCAGTAATGAAGCCAATTTCAGAACAGTACTTGCGCAAGGTGTTGAAACTGCAGCAGGATTGTTCACTGCGTTGAAGGAAGAAAGCACCGTTCCTGCTGGGTATGATTTACTACTGAAAAATGCAGAAAACGTTTCAACAGGTCAAGATCTGGAAACAGCACAAGTTGTGGTTGCAGAAGCTCCTGTCGTAACACAAAACATTGATGAAGTGATTGAGCAAGAAGTTGAAGCTGAAACAGCTCAAGAAGAAACTATATCGATTGCGGAACAGGATCTAGCAGAGGATGAATCAAAACCAGCTGAGCTTGAAATGGAGTTTGACTTAGAGTCGAATGAAGATGAGCTTGAACTGGAATTAGAGTTAGATTCAGAAGAATCAGAAGATGAGCAGGCATCTCTCGAACAAGCAGAAATGCTGGAAACTGAGTTAGATACGGATATTGAAGAAGTTGAGCTTTCTACGGATGAATTTGAAGATTTGGAGTTTGAGTTAGAAAGTGTTGAACTTAATGATGAAGACACAGAAGAAGCTGAATTGGCTGTTGATTTTGATGGTGAAGAGCTCTCAGAAGACTTAACTCTGGATTTTGAAACAACATCTGAAGAGACTTCCGAGGCCACTGAAGATGAAGAACACGAAGAAGTGGTTAAAAGTACAACGGGCATTGATTGGAAGAAGAATTTAACGGATTTTGCCGATAGTCAGTTTGTTACAGGTTCAAGAAATAAAGACGATGAGGAACAAAAAGATTCTGATGAAGTTGAGTTGTCTCTGGAAGATTTTGAGAATGAGTCAGAAGGTGATGAGTTAACTTTAGAGGATATGGAAAGTGAAGCAGATGATATGGAGTTGTCTCTGGAAGAGTTTGAAACAGATTCAGATGATTTAGCAGAAGAAGGTGTAGATGAGTCTGAAGATTTAGCTTTGGATATCAATGAATCTGACATGGATTTGGAGTTTGAGGTTGATGATATTGCAGCTGAATTGGATCATGAAACCACGGACTCTGATGTTGATGAAGAGCTCGAAAATATTGATGGTGACGCAGCGGAAGATTTGCTCGAATTTAATCTTGAAGAAGAGTCTGTAGACTCAGACGAAGATGAAGTGGGTCTGGATGAAGTCGATGAGTCTGAATTTATAGAAAACCTTGATTTGGAACTGGACGACTTTGCTGATGAGCAGCCTTTATCATTAGTTGAAGAAACACAAAACAGTGAAATGGCGGATTCAGAGGACGATATTGCGGATGAAACAGATGACTTGGAAGTTGATCCGGTATTTATAGAAATCCTACAAAAAGAAGTGGGTGGTCATTTGGCCAACATGGAAGAGTTTGTAGATAAAATCAAAGATAGACCAGAACGCACGGTGAATGATGATTTTATTAGGGTGGTACATACTTTAAATGGTGCAGCCAGTATGGCAGCGGTTGATGGCATTACCCAGATGACTACACCTCTGGAAAAAATGTCAAAACTCATGTTTGACAAGAAACTGACACTGAATGATCTAGACATTACGACAATCAATCAAGTCATTGTTAGTGCAAAAGAACAAATGCAAGCCTTAGGAACAGATAAGGCCGAAGTGGACTTTGAGATTGGACAATATTTCAAATCAAGAATTGAGGATTTATTGACTTTACCGGCTGAGTCAGTTGCAGTCAACCAAGATGATGAACTCGATGATATCGATGAAACAGCACTGGATTCTATTGAAGATATTGAGGACGTGGAAGTTGCTGTAGATGTTGATCAAGTTGAAGAAGAAATTGAAAATGCTGTAGAGGCCGTTGGGGTTGAAGAAAACCAGACGGATAAGGCAGTAAGTTTATTTGAAGATCAGGATGATCAAGAAACAGACCAACCCATTGAATCTGACCTTGATGAAGAGTTGTTGGAAATTTTCAGTGAAGAGGCTTCGGAGATTTTTGATCGTGCCGACCATTTATTAGCAGAATTAGAAGATAACCCAAATAGTCCTGAGATTATTCAGGCTTTACAAAGGGATTTGCATACACTCAAGGGTGGTGCAAGGATGGCCGGCTTAAATCAAATTGGTGACTTGTCGCACCAATTGGAATCTCTATTTGAATCGATTGCAGAAAAAAATATTGAGGTTTCCTCAGCGCAACATGAAATGATGTCACAAGTGATGCTTAAGCTGCACACTATGGTGAACTCTGATGATTATGGTCAGTTAACCAGCATTGATGCTGAAACCAGTCAACTGGAAAATATCCTGAGTTCAGAAGGCGGTGAAATTAAAGAGCAATCAAAACTGGATAAAGAATTCTTTGATCCAATAGCAAACTTGGCTGATGAGTCTGATGACAAGTTTGATGAACCTGAAGTCATTAAGCAAAGCAAGAAAGCCAATGTGTTATCAGGTGGTCAGATTAAGGTAAATTCAGAGTTGCTGGATAAATTGGTGAACTTTGCTGGTGAGGTGAGCATTTACCGTTCCAGGATGGAACAGCAAGCAGCTGAGTTGAAGTTGAATATTGACGAGTTAGAAAACACCGTTGAAAGGGTAAGGCGTCAGTTGCGTGAATTAGAGCATGAAACAGAGGCGCAAATTATTTCAAACTATCAAGCTGAAGGCGATGAGTTGGAAGAAGACTTTGACCCGCTCGAGCTTGACCAATTTTCTACCATTCAACAATTGTCCCGTTCTTTGTCTGAGTCGGTATCGGATTTGACCAATATTCAAACCTACTTGCAGGAATCAGCGCGTTCTTCAGAAACCTTGTTGATTCAACAGTCAAGGGTAAATACTGAGCTACAGGAAGGTTTGATGGAAACCCGTCTGGTTACCTTTAATTCCTTGATTCCACGGTTGCGACGGGTATTACGTACCGCTTCTCAAGAATTAGGTAAAAAAGCCAAATTACTGGTTAAAGGTGCTGAAGGTGAAATGGATAAAACAGTACTGGAAGGTATTCAGGCTCCTTTGGAACACATGATTCGTAATGCCATGGTACATGGTTTGGAGAAAGATAGGGAGGCTGTGGGTAAACCTGAACAGGGACAAGTGTCAATTGAACTCAGTCGTGAGGCTACTGAGGTGGTGATTACAGTTAAGGATGACGGTGCTGGTATCAACACTGAAGTGTTGAAAGCAAAAGCGATAAGCAGAGGTATTATTGATAAGAGTGATCACCTAACAGATCAAGAAATCACCCAGTTGATTACCCATTCTGGATTGTCTGCTGCCGATGAAGTTACCAAATTAGCTGGACGTGGCGTTGGCATGGATGTGGTTAATAATGAGATTAAACGCCTAGGTGGTAGTATTGAAATTTTATCTGAAAAAGGTCAAGGTACTACTTTTGTTATTCGCTTGCCTTATACATTAGCATTAACTCAGGCAATTATTGTTCAGGTGGCTGATCACAGGTACGCCATTCCAGCTTCAGGTGTGCAAGGTTTGATCCGTATGCACATTGATGAATTCAGAAGACGTGTCCTAGAAGAAGACTTGAATTACGACTATGCCGGAGAGGAGTACCAAATTCAGGAGTTGAATAAATTGTTGAATGTGGACTCAGAAGCATTGGTTGAAGGCAATCAGGTACCTCTGGTCATGATTAAGTCTGGTGAGCAAGGTGTGGCTTTGCGTGTAGATCAAACTTTTGGTGGGCGCGAGATTGTTGTTAAGTCTGTAGGCACACAAGTGGCTTCTGTACCTGGGATTTTTGGCGCAACTATTTTGGGTGATGGTGCTGTGGTTCTGATTTTGGATATCATTCCAATGCATCGTGCTTACGCACAGAAACTGGAGAAACTCAAATCTGAAGGTGTTGAAATTCTTCAGGAAGTTCAAGAGGATCGTGTCACTACAATTATGGTGGTGGATGATTCAATTACCATGCGCCGTGCCGGAGAAAGAATGCTGGTCAGAAATGATTTTGAAGTGATGACTGCAAAAGATGGTTTGGATGCACTGAATAAACTCCAAGAACAAAAACCAGACTTGATGTTGCTCGATATTGAAATGCCTCGAATGGACGGTTTCGAGTTGGCCACTCAAATGAAACAATCTGAAAGGTTTAAAGACATTCCTATAATCATGATTACTTCTCGTACAGGACAGAAACATAAAGATCGTGCGAAAGAAATTGGTGTTGAGCGTTACCTCGGTAAGCCTTATCAGGAATTGGAATTATTAGAGAATATTAATGACTTGTTGCAATTAGAAGATGCATAAAGAGAATGTTGTGGGCTTGATACATATTGGGGAAGCGCAACCATCAGCACAGTTTTTGATCAGTCACCTAAAATTGTCAGGTTATCAGGTGCAACAGTATCAAGAATCAGAAGTCAATGATATTGATACTGCCATCAAAACCTACATCATCAATTTATTTGACAATGATGAAAACATTGATGATCTATTGAATGTGTTGGCAGAAAAAGAAGTTAAGATAATTTTTAATGACGCCCAAATTGCCAATGAGTTGGTGGGGTGGAATAAAAACCGCTGGTTAAGGCATCTGTTGCACAAAATAGATGAATCACATGACATCTTGCCTAAAGTAAGAACAACAGAAGCTGGAGGCGTTGGTGACACACTGGATCTTCAGCAGCATGGAATCAAAAGTGTTTGGCTTTTAGCAGCGTCTATTGGCGGACCAGAGTCATTAGTTAAATTTTTTAGGGAATTTGAAGGTGATGAACCCATACTTTTCATTGTGGTTCAACACATGGACAGCGAATTTTCTGCGATGATGGAAAAGCAGCTGAATAAAAATGAATCCATTCCTGTGCAATTGGCCCAGGCAGGGATTAAGATAAAACCTGGAATGGCCATCCTGGTGCCAGTTGATGAAGATATAAACATTCAATCAGACGGTACTGTTTCTGTAAAAGATGTTAATAGCATGAGGCCATCTACTCCATGTATAGATGATGTTTGTGTCGATATGTTGGAAGATTTTGAGCACATAAATATGGCAGTGTTCAGTGGTATGGCTACTGATGGTGTCAAGGGTGCCACTAATGTTTTCGAAAATGGTGGAAAAGTAATTACTCAATCTGCTGAAAGCTGTGTGGTTTCAGCCATTGCTGAAGAGGTCAGGAAATTAAACATGTCACTGTTTGACGGTGATCCGGTTTCCATGGCAGAATATATTAAAGAATCGATAAATTAACAGGTGTTATCATGGATAATGAAATTCGTGCAGTTTTGATCCCAATTGAAGAAGGTCGGAAGCTACTGTTACCTAATGCTATGGTGGCAGAGGTTCTTGGCATGAGAAGTATTGAAGATGTAGAAACCACAGAAAAGTGGTTACTAGGAACGGTATCTTGGCGTGGTTGGGATATTCCGTTGATCGATTTCGCAGTTTTAACTGGTACAGAAAGCAGTGATGACATCGGTAATAATTACAATCTGGCTGTTTTGAAGAGTATCAACCACCCGGAAGATATGCCGTATTTTGCGGTTTTGTCGCGAGGGATTCCAAAGCTACAGCTGGTTTCTCGTGGTGACATGCAACTGCACGAAGAGAAGCAAATCAACCATAATGCTATTGCCTCCCTGGTTTCTATTCAGGATGAGATGGCTGATATTCCAAACATGAACTATTTGGAAACCAACCTGATTTCCTTGATGCAAAGTGCGGCTTAATTTCTAAAGTCACCAAACAACGTGTGCATGGCACCCATGATGACTGGTATCACTGTTTCTGTACGCAGTACACGTTGACCTAATTTTATTCCGATAAACCCTTTTTGTTCAAAAAGTATCAGTTCTTCTGGAGAAAAGCCACCTTCTGGCCCAATAAAAAAGCTGTGTTCTGAATGCAAGCTTTCAGGTAATTGGTGAATGGTCTGAGTGGCTGTTGGTTCCAGGTAAATACCATGTCGATATTGTTCTACGCAGGATTGCAATGATTGAATAGGCGCAATTTCCATGATATCAGCACGTCCGGATTGTTCACAAGCACTGATGGCAACTGCTTGCCAGTGTTGAAGTTTTTTGTCATGTTTGTGAGCAGGAATTTTTTGGGAGCAAAAGTCAGACAACATGGGCACGACTTTCATACAACCTAATTCAGCAGCCTTTTGGATGCTGTAGTCCATACGATCACTGCTGCTAATTCCTTGAATGATGGTGGTTTTTAAAGATGATACTTGTGGCTGTACCTCAGTCAAGGTGATTTCATCGAGTGTTATTTCATGCTTGGCAATGTTTTTTATTGACGCTTGGTATTGATTGCCATTAGGCGTGAAAAAATACAGGATAAAACCCTTTTTTAGTCTCAGTACATTTCTGATGTAGTGTGCTTTTTCACCTTCAATTACAATAGATTTACTAATTAAAGTGTCATGCAGAGGTAGGTAAATTCTTGAAATTCTCATGATAAAATTCAATGAAAGATTGTCATACTGACGACAGCAAAAAAAATCGCATATAATCATACCTCAAATTTGAGAGTAAAGACCATGAAAACAACAACCCAAAAAAATCATCCAGCTAATCAAGCTGGTTTTACCCTGATGGAAGTATTGATTGTGGTGGTCATCATCAGTATTTTAGCCATCACCATTGTTCCACAATTTATGGATCAACCAGACAAAGCTCGAATCGCAGCCAGTAAAGCCGATATAAAAAATATAGAAACGGCTTTAAGTATCTACAAACTGGATAATTTTACCTATCCATCAACGGCTCAAGGTCTACAAGCGTTGGTTCAAAAGCCAAGTGGTTCACCCGAAGCAAAAAACTGGAAACCAGGTGGGTATTTACAGAAATTGAACAAAGACCAGTGGGGCAATTCATACCAATACCTGAACCCAGGTAACCATGGAGTGATTGACGTTTATTCATTTGGAGCTGATGGACAACCGGGTGGTGAAGGCGTCAATGCAGATATTGGTAACTGGTAGGCAGGTTGGATATTTTTAATGCGAGGAATTTGTTCCAGTCAGAAAGTATCAATGGGTTTTACTCTGCTTGAAATTCTGTTGGTGGTATTGATTATTGGAATAATGACGGTAGTTGGAGCCAATGTAATCAACAGTCAATCACCAGAGCGTAATATTATGGATGCAGCTGCCCAATTTCAAACTGAGCTTCAGTATATGTGTGATTTGTCGGTGTTGGAAAACAGAGCGCATGGGCTTGAGTGGACTGATTCAGGACGCTTTTGGTTGACCCACCATGCAGGCGATTGGGTATTAACCCAAAATAACCAGGTAGCTGACCCATCACTTTTTAAGCAACAAATACTGCTGGATGGTTTGATTCAACGGCTGGAGTCTGAGCCTGAAGAATTGCCTCATATTATTTGCCAAACAGATGGTTCACACAATGCTTTTGAGGTCAGGTGGTTGCTTGCGGAAGAGGCTGATGGAGGCTATTACGCCTTGAAAAGTGAAACGCCGTGGCAGCTAAGTGGAGCCTGGGTTGAACATTAGCAAAAAAGGCTTTACCTTGCTGGAAGTGCTGATGGCATTAATTATCATCAGTGTCGGCCTGGTGGCTCTGGTGCAATCCAGCCAAAACAGCGCCAATACCTTGACAGTTGCTAAAAACCAAACCGCTGCTTTACATGTGGCTGATCAAGTTATGCTGCAATTATATCAAAAGGCGAACTTAACGCTGGGTGTGCATTATGGTGAACAGCGTTTTCAGGGGCAAACTTACTACTGGCAAGCCACTTTAGCAACCACTGACAACCTCAGAATACACCGGCTGGAAATAAAAGTTGGTTTAGAAAGAAGTCTTGATTATGCTGAAGCACAATTGACAGGTTTTAAAAAGTCATGAAAGTCTTGGCAACAAGGAAACAAACTGGCATGACCTTGTTGGAGGTATTAATTGCAACGGCCATTTTGACCATTATTTCGGCCATGGCGTTTTTGAGTATTGACAATATGGTGAAGGCCAGAGCCACTTTAAACCAACATACCAGGCAATTAAACGAAAACAATTTGGCTTTTTATTTATTTCAGAATGACTTGCAGTATGCTATCAGTAGTCAGCAATTCAATTTACCTGAAGCTGAGTTTATTGGCAGTGCCCAAGGATTTACCTTGATTCAATTTCGTAGTCAAACCGCCACTTCGCCAAGAATTCAAAATAACCAACAAACCATCACCCAGCCGCTGCAAAAAATCAGGTGGTATGTGAATAATCGACAATTGACAAGAACAGTGCAGCCGCTGCACAGTTCGGGCTATGGTCGGAGAGAACAATCCCGGTCACTGTTAGCTGTTGATACTTTCAGTTGTAACTACCTTGATGTGGCAGGTAACAGCTACAACCAATGGCCTAACCAAAGCAGTGAAAATTCAACTTTACCGAGTAAGGTACAGTGCTTGATAACCACTGACAATGGCTTGATTCATGAATTTAGCATCATACCCTGGCAGCAAATATGGTGAGGCAAACACCCAGAATACAACAAGGCGTGGCCATGCTGATGGCCTTGGTAATGATGGCCATTGCTTCGAGTTTGGCCGTTTATATGTGGTATCAAGGGCAATTGAACCTGGCAAGAATCCATAACATCAAACAGACCTATCAGGCGAAACACTACACTCAGGGCTTGCTGCTGTGGGCCAGTGACATTTTACGAGCTGATTATGAACAGGGGGAAACCCAATCTGACAGTAATAATGATGCCTGGTTACAAGGGATTCAAGGTATGCTTGTTGAAGATGCCATACTATCAGGCTCATTATTGCCAATGGATAATAAATTCAATGTCAATAACCTGGTCATTAATAATGCCATTTCACAGCCGCATTTACAGTATTTTCGACGATTACTCAGTACTTTGGAGATTGACCTAGCCATTGCAGAAAAAATCATTGACTGGATAGATCTTGACCAGATACCACAAGCTGGTGGTGCTGAAGATTTTATTTATCTTGCAAAATCACCACCCTATATAACAGGGTCTAAACATTTTCAGCACATCAGGGAACTGGCCTTGCTGGATGGTATAGATTATGAAGATTATCAGAAACTTATACAATATGTCACAGTGTTGCCGTTAACCAAGGGACAAGCCACCAAGATGAATGTCAATACTTTGTCACCACCTTTGCTGAAAGCTTTGAATTTAGCCATCACCAATGAGATGGCTTTACAATTAAACCAAAGCAATACCGCCAATTTTTCCACCATGGATGATTTCTTTGCGCATAATAGTGTGCAATATGTACTGTTTGAATCTTCTATTAAGAATGAAATACGCGAATTGGCAGATGTCAAAACCCTGTGGTTACATGCCACCTCTTCCATTCAAATGGAACAACAGGTCTTTCAGTCTTATGCCTTACTGAAACGTAATTTAAGTGGTGATGCTCAGGTGATTTACCGCTCTTTGACACCTTTGACACCATAGATTTTGATAAGATATAACCATGAAAATAGCTTTTATTGCCAGTCAAACACCTAAATCTCAAAAATCGCTGAAACAGCTGACTAAAATCTATGGGCAATGTGAAACCGATTCCGCCGATGTGATTGTGGTGTTGGGTGGTGATGGATTTATGTTGCAATGTTTGCATCAATTAATGAACCAACGCACGCCTGTTTTCGGTTTGCGTCGTGGTACCGTTGGTTTTTTGATGAATGATTATTCTGAGAAAGACTTACCAGAACGCATTGGTCAGGCGAAAAAAACTGTGCTACATCCTTTGTCTATGAAAGCCAAAACAGTGGGTGGTGCGGTGATAGAATCACTGGCTATCAATGAAGTGTCTCTGTTACGTCAAACCAAGCAGTCAGCGCATATTGAAATCAAAATCAATGGACATACCCGCATTGAGCAATTGGTGGGTGATGGAGTGATGGTGGCCACACCAGCGGGCAGCACCGCCTATAATTTATCGGTTAATGGTCCAGTGATTCCACTGGGCAGCGACATATTGGCTTTAACACCGATCAGTCCATTTCGACCAAGGCGTTGGCGTGGTGCCATTATTCCTTCACATGCTGAAGTGAGTTTGGTGATTCACAGCCATGAAAAAAGACCGGTATCTGCTACAGCAGACAACACTGAAGTGCGAGATGTGATGACGGTTGACATCAAGGAAGCCAAGCACATCAGTATCAATGCATTGTATGATCCTTTGCATAACCTCGAAGAGCGTATTATCAATGAACAGTTTTCTTAAATTCCGCAGAGATATTTTCTATTTAACAGAGTTTCGGTTGCCATCATGTTAACCATCGCCATTTCATCCAGAACATTGTTTGATTTGAACAAGGCGCATCAGATTTATCTGGATAAGGGGTTAGAGGCTTATCGAACTTACCAGCTTGAACGTGAAGATAAGCCACTGAATCCAGGTGTGGCTTTTCCTTTGGTAAAAAAGCTATTGAACATCCGTCACCCTGAAACAAATGAACCTTTGGTTGAAGTGGTACTGGTTTCAAGGAACAATGGTGATACCGGCTTGAGAATTTTTAATTCGATTGAGCACCATGATTTGGACATTTCCCGAGCCGTTTTTTCCAATGGCGGGTCACCTTATGATTATTTGTCCGCTTTGGGTGTTGAACTGTTTTTATCTGCCCATCATGCTGATGTATTGGGCGCCATTGAGGCTGGTTATGCAGCGGCTCATTTGATGACCAGACGGTCTTCAGGTGTGGTAGATGGGCAGGTACGGATTGCTTTTGATGGTGATGCCGTGCTCTTTTCTGACGAATCAGAACAAATATATCAAGCAGCCGGCTTGGATGCCTTTCGACAAAACGAACACAACAAACGACATGAGCCGTTAACGCCCGGCCCATTCAGTGCTTTCTTGAAAAAATTGCATGATTTGCAATGTATCTTTCCGGCAGGTCAATCTCCGTTGAGAACCGCATTGGTGACCGCCAGATCAGCACCTTCCCACAAGCGAGTGATTTTAACTTTGCGTCAGTGGGGAATACGTATTGACGAAGCCTTGTTTCTCGGTGGTCAGGACAAAGCCGAATTTCTCAAATCATTTAAAGCCGATATTTTCTTTGAAGACCAGCTGACTTATGTTAAAACAGCTTCCGAACACACCGCCACCGGCCATGTGCCTTATGGCGTCACCAATCAACAATCTGAAAAAATAAAATCATGAAAAAATTTACTATTTTAGTTCTGTTTTTTGCCATTACGAAAATCCAGGCAACAACCGTACGTTTTGATACCAATATGGGTACCATTGATATTGAGCTTTTTGAAGATGAAGCACCGATAACAACCCAAAATTTTTTAGGCTATGTTAACCGCGGAGATTATAATGAAACAGTTTTTCACCGTTTGGTTCCTTTCGGAGGAATTTCAGTTATACAAGGTGGAGCTTACCGTTATAATGGCAGTTCTTTCAGTACGGTTAGTACACAAAACCCTATCACCAATGAAGCAGGTGTTTCTAACACGGTTGGAACAATATCAATGGCAAGAACTTCAGAACCCCACAGTGCCACCAATCAGTTTTTCTTTAACTTGACAGATAACCTCAACTTGAACCCAACCGGTAGCAATGCAGGTTATGCAGTTTTCGGAGTAGTGGTGCAAGGGTTGGATGTTTTGAAAACCATGGGATCAGTAGCGAGGTTTAATTTGTCCAGTAATTTAGGTGCGGCAACTTCAGAATTTCCGGTTTATCAGTATTTTGGTGGAGGCGTCGCTATTAACAATGTTATTAGAATCAACAGAGCCTATGTCTTATCCGAAACATTCCAAATCAATGCAGGTCTATCAGGTGCCTGGTACGATCCAGCTACGGATGGTCAAGGTATTTATATCGAAGTTTTACCTGCGACAGGGCAGGTGATTATGGCTTGGTTCACCTATGATACTGAATTTCCAGATGATATGACGCCTTCTGAAATTGGATATGCTGGAAATCGCTGGTTGGTGGCTATTGGTGACTTTTCTGAAAATGAATTCAATGGCACGGTATATCAAACCAGTAATGGTAAGTTTGACGATCCTGCACCAGTTACTAATGAAGCGGTAGGTACGGTCAGTCTCACTTTCAACAGCTGTGCTGAACTCGTGATGAATTATTCGTTGTATGCCGGTACTTTAAATGGTATGAACTCATTGCAAAAGATTTCTGGTGCCAATATTGAGTTGTGCCAACGTTTGGCAAGTGAAGCTAATCAGGGTATTGCGGCTCAGTAAAGTTTGACAGTTTACTCACTTTGCTATGTAGTTAAATTGGGGAGTTGTTTAGTCAACCAATGATGACTTGAAGAGACATGGATGTTTTCAGGTTAGCTAAAGCCGACTACCCCAAAAATCGGTAGTGTCAAAAAACTTTCGCACATTTTTCTCACGGTGAGCCCAAGCAGTGAGTTGATTGTCAATTTCTAGTTGCTGTAATTTCCTCATGAACAGATATTTTCTGGTGCCCATTTGGTCCCGGTAATGTGCATGAGCCTTGCTGCGGGATAACATAAAAATCAATTATTTCATAGGTTTGAGGTTGATACGCTTATTTTTGCTTTTTCTTTCAAGGGATCGATGTTCCAGTTGTTAATGGCAAAATTCAACAATTCACTTTGTGATCTTGTGGTTAGAATGGGGATTTTTTGTCCCAGCATGGCCAGCACTTTTTGAGTGGTGGCAAAAGGGTCATCGTTACTGATGGCTTTGGCGTGGTTTTGTTTACTCAGCTTATTGCCATCGCTGTTTACAACTACTGGAAAGTGTGCGTATTGGGGCTGATTCAAATGTAAAATTTGATTCAAATATATCTGTCTTGGGGTTGAGTCCATGATGTCAATTCCTCTAACCACTTCGGTTATGCCCTGATCGGCATCATCAACCACCACTGCTAATTGGTAAGCGAACAGACCATCTTTGCGCTTGATATTAAAATCTCCACAATGTTGCTTAAGGTTTTGTTGTTGCTGTCCCTGAATAAGGTCGTTAAATTCAATGGTTTGGTCAGGTACTTTAAGTCGAATAGAATGGGCTTGTTTGGCGTCGGCAGGATGATTGCGACACTGGCCAGGATAGATGGTTTGATCTTTAAGCACGGCACGTGTACAGCTACAGGGATAAATCAGCTCTTGTTGTTGTAATTGTTGAAAGGCTTGTTGGTAGGCTGCTTGGCGCGAGGGGGCGGTTTGGTAGATGATGGGCCCATCAGATTCCATGCCAAAGTTTTTTAATGTTTTGATAATTTGTTCTGCAGCACCGGTAACCACTCTGGTCTCATCCACATCTTCGATGCGTACTAACCAGTTGCCGTTGTTGGCCTTGGCTTGGCAGTAGCTGACAATGGCGGCCACTAAGGAGCCAAAATGTAAATCTCCGGTAGGTGAAGGTGCAAAACGGCCTACATAACCAGCTGCAGCAGGCATTTCAGTTGTTACTCGGCCTGTTCCATGTTTGCGCTGGGTTCAGCGATAAAGTTACCCTGAACAAAATTGACATTCATTTTCCACATGATGCTCATGGTGGTGGCATCTTCGATAAATTCACAAATCACTTGCTTACCTTGGTTGTGGGCGGTATCAACAATGTCCTTTACCTTGGCTTCATTTTCTGGATTACTGCCGAGGTCTTTCATGAAACTGGAATCCACTTTTAGTATATCGGCAGGGAAATGCTTCAAAATATTGAATGAATTCAAACCTGAGCCAAATTTTTCAACCACAATTAAACAATGGGTGGCTTTGATGGCTTTGATAATCGGTTTCATTTTTGAGGCATGGGTGACCAGTTCACTTTCGCGCACTTCAAAAGCCAATTTATCTCCTGAGACGCCTGTTTCTTTCAGTTGCTGTGCCAACCAATTGGGAAAAGCAGGATCAATTAAGGTTTGATGTGATAACTTAACAAACAACATCACTGGGTTGGGTGTTTTTTTGATCGCCAGTAATGAATTTTTAATGACCCAATGTTCAATTTCAGTAATAAAACCATATTTGTTTGCTACAGGAATAAATTGTTGAGGATAAATTAGCTGGTTATCTTCTGCTTTCAATCTTACCAAAACTTCATAAAACTCCCTTTCTTCACCACTGATGTTAATCACTGGTTGGTAGTGAAGTACAAATTTGTCTTTATCTAAACCGTCAGTGATGCGATCAATCCATGCTTTGGAAGCTGCACGAGCTTGTTTTTCTTCCTCGGCGGGATCAAATACTTTAATTTCGTTACCGCCTTCTTCCATGATTTGGTCG
This sequence comes from Lysobacterales bacterium, assembly GCA_020442635.1. Classification (GTDB taxonomy): domain Bacteria; phylum Pseudomonadota; class Gammaproteobacteria; order Xanthomonadales; family Marinicellaceae; genus Marinicella. The sequence continues at coordinate 5,049 of JAGRJR010000019.1, read as the reverse complement.
ATGTTATCGGTTAAGACTTTGATCACATCAGTCACCGAACCAGATTGAGGTGTTAATTGAGTGACTGAAATACTGACTGAACAATTAATTGAAGTATCGCCTGCATTGAAAATTTGATCAGCAAACAGCTCTTTTAGCTTTTCGGCAATCTTCTCTGCTTTTTCGATCGACGTATTGACTTTAAGGATAAAAGTGGTGTCAGCATAACGACAATAAGTCACGTCTTGCCCAAGTTTTTTTTCTAGAAACTCGGAAACACTGACAATAAACAAATCCAGGTTGCCAATCCCCAATTCTTTCTCATGGCGTTTGGCATCATCAATGCCAATCATTAGTAAACTGTCACCAGGTTTATCCGTGGCTTTGTCAAGTGCGTCAGACAACAGATCATGAAAATAACTGCGGTTGAAAAATTTGGTGAGTAAATCCTTGTTCTTGATTTCAAATAGTTCTTTTTCTACTTCAGGGTCAACTGATGGAATGTTGATAATGAACTGCACGCACTTTTCACCGTTGATGGTGGCGTTTGAAACATTAATGATACCATCAAATTTGTCGCCATCAGAAGTTACCATTTTAAATTCAAGGTCGGCATCTGGCAGGATGTTTTTGTTGATGTCGCGCAAAGTCTTTTTGGCCTTGTCCAAATCTTCTTTGGCAATCATATTAAGAAAAGGCGTTACTTCCAATTCCTCAAAATCTTCATACTTAAACAACTCTTGGTATGACTGATTTGAATAAACATGCATGCCATCATGAATATAGGCAATGGCCTGTTTGGATGAATCAAGTAATAGATTACAACGACGCTCGGTGCTTTTAAGTTCCTTGGCAAGCTCAGTATTCAGGCGCCTATCCCGGAGGGCTTTCATTTCTTTTTGTACCACATGAGACATGTGATCCGGTAGCAGTGGAGTACAAAATGAACCTGCGCCATTTTCAATGGATTCTTGTACCAAATCAGGGTCAAAGTTTTCCAACAGTGCTACTACGGGTAAATCCAGACCCATTCTTTTCAGGTGGTCAACGACCAGCTGACAGGGTAAATCTGTTTGTAGCTGTTGGCATAACACCATGTCGATAGGCTTTCTTTCCAGAATGCCCGCTAAATCTTCTTCATCTGTACAACGAGTGGGTCTGACCGCAATTTGGAAGTTTCTCAATAAAGACAGAATGCGTTCTGCTTCTTCTTCAGATTGGTGAATAATCAGTAAATTGATGGATTGTTCAGATGCCAATGCAATACTCCTTGTCCGATAATTTCAGTGGTTTAGCCGTTTATTATAATGTGAAATCAATGATATGAACAGTTTTACCTCCCAAGGACAGCTTTTGGCATTTATTTCAGCGGCGACTCTCAGTTGTTTTTGTTGGTGTTAAAAGAGTTTTTGAAGGTTGGCCAGCTTGTTCAACCACCCACTTGGGTAATAGATATCCAGGCAACAGTTTTTGCAATTGTTGATAAATGAGATTGCCCTCATTGAGTTCAATGGCAAAATGTCCCGCATTTTGTACCCGATCAAACTGGTGTAAATAGTAGGGCAACACCCCATTGTTAAACAGCTGGTGAGAAAGTTCGGCAAGCACTTCAGCGGAGTCATTGACGCCCTTGAGTAACACCGATTGGTTAAGCAGGGTATAGCCGGCCTGTTTCAATCGGTAGATCGTGAGAATGGCTTCGGGGCTCAGTTCCTGGGAGTGGTTGATATGCAATACCATGACCTTACTCAAAGTCAATGCTTGTGACCAGTCTATAAAGCCAGCATCAATTCGGGAGGGCAGGACCACTGGAATGCGGCTGTGTATGCGTAAAGTTTTGACATGATCCATGGTTGCTAACTGCTCGGTCAGGGTTTGGAGTGATTGGTTGGATAGGGTCAGTGGATCACCGCCGCTTAAGATTACCTCATGTATATTCGGTTGTGATTTGATGTAATTGATAACGGTGTGCCACTGATTTCTTGGTGCATAGCTTTTTTCATAGGGGAAATGGCGCCGGAAACAATAACGACAATTTACCGCACAGCTACCACTGGCAATCAATAACACACGTCCGTGGTATTTGTGGATTAATCCCGGAACAGCTTCAGATTGATGATCACCCACTGGATCTGTGTGGGATGATTCATCCTGTTCCAGCTCAAGCGATTGTGGCAAAAACTGCTGTAATATGGGATCCTTGGGGTTGAGCCAATCAATCAAATCATCCATGGTTTCAGTGATGACAGGTGCAAACAGTTGGCTGGCTTTGCTTGAAAACTCTGGCGATTTTTTAAGTTTTTCCAGGGTGCTGCCTTTGAGTGCGGCTTTAAGATTTTGTTGCCATGTTTTGTCCATGGTGACACAAGCGATTTAAAAGGTGTGGATTCTAACACGAGGACAGTGTTCACTACATGCCAATGTGTTATAATCCCGACCTTTTTCAGCATCTGCCAGGAGCAATCATGTCGGTTTATAGTACCAGTCAATTTAAAAACGGTTTGAAAATTTTATTGGATGGTGATCCATACACCATCGTTGATAACCAGGAAGTGAAACCGGGTAAAGGCCAGGCGTTTAATCGGGTTAAAATAAAAAACCTGAAAAACGGCCGTACCATTGAAAAAACCTTTAAATCAGGTGAAAAAGTGGATGCCGCTGATGTGATGGAAACGTACATGCAATATTTGTACACTGATGGTGAGTTTTATCATTTCATGGACCCTGATACCTATGAACAGTTTGAAGCGCCAAGAGAAGCGGTTGAAGATTGTATTAAATGGTTGAAGGAGGAAGATATTTGTACAGTGGTGCTATGGAATAATTCGCCATTAACGGTTGAGCCACCTAATTTTGTTGAATTGAAAATTGTTGAAACTGACCCAGGTGTGCGCGGTGATACGTCTGGCGGCGGCGGCAAACCTGCGACTTTGGAAACTGGTGCGGTGGTACAAGTTCCTTTGTTTGTGCCTGAAGGAGAAATCATCAAAGTGGATACCCGTTCCGGCGAATACGTATCACGCGTTAAAAAATAAATGTCCGCGACTTCTAATCAGAGCCCGTTGTCCCTGTTACGACAACGGGCTTTTTTATTGACAGAAATTCGTACTTTTTTTCAGCAAAGAAAGGTGCTGGAAGTTGAAACGCCGATCCTGTCATCTGCTGCCAATACCGATCTGCAAATCGAAGTCTTTTCCACCCAACCCATAAAACCCGATAAATCGTCAGCTTTTCTAAGAACATCGCCTGAGTTTTTTCACAAACGGTTATTGGCACAAGGTAGTGGTGATATTTTTGAGATGGCTAAAGTATTTAGGTATGGTGAAACAACCCGATTACATAACCCTGAATTTACTTTATTGGAATGGTATCGTCTGGACTTTGACCTAAAACAACTGATGTTTGAAGTGGTGGAGCTGGTTCAGTATTTAAGGCAGCAAATGGGCCTTGATGTCATGACAATTAACACCTGTTCTTACCAACAAATCTTCATCGAAAAACTGTCAATAGACCCTTTCAAAACCAGTGCTGACGAATTGAATCGCCTGGCCATCGAAGCTGGTTACCATGGTGAGCCATTGGATCTAACTGCTGCACTTGATTTTATGTTTGCAATACGACTGGAACCACAGCTGCAGAAAGATGAAGGTTATTTGATTTATGATTTCCCGGTTGAACAAGCGGCTTTGTCACAAGTTCATCCCGATTATCCCGACCGTTGTTTGCGCTTTGAGTTTCTCTGGGGTGGCGTTGAACTGGCCAACGGCTACCAGGAATTAACTGATGCCAATGAACAGTTGAAACGTTTTGAACAAGACAACCACAACCGCCAAATTCGGGGCAAAGATAAATTACCCATTGATCAGCATTTGATCACCGCATTACAACAAGGTTTACCTGGATGTTCCGGTGTTGCTGTGGGTGTAGATCGTTTGTTGATGTGTTTGTTGGGTAAAGATGATATCAACGAAGTATTGGCCTTTATGGCTAAGAACAGTTAAGCAATCTATCTGGAATTGAGCAGATAATAACGCATTAATGTGCTTTAACCCCATCTGACTTTGAAAATAACACAATTTAATTAAAAATCAGGTTGTCAACACAAGCAATGCCATAAAAGCTGAGGAAGTCCAGCTTCATTTAGCTAAATTTTGATTTAGAATGTGTGTTTAATAAATTGTTAGCTGTGTAAACAATATGGATATTCAAATAATTTTGAATAGTTTTGCGACCGATGTGTTTCGTAGGCAGGCAGACTACGATTATATAGCTGCTCGAATGAATTACAGGATGCGGTTAAGACAGCAGTTTTTATGGTCGTCGCAACAGGCCTTAGAAAAATATTTAAAAGCCATTCTGCTATACAACGGAAAAAGTGCAAGGTATTACATTCAAAAGGACATCTCACATAAAAAAGAATACGGCCATAATTTGAAGGTACTCAATGAAGAAGTAAGTAAATTAGACTATTTGAATTACGAGCTGCCTGAGTGGCTGCCCTCATTTCTTGAATATTTGACTGAATTAGGCGGTTACAACCGGTATCTGTCAAAATCCTCCTACAATCTTCCTGATGCAATACATAAGCTAGATGAGGCGGTATGGAATATCCGAAGGTATTGCCAATACATTCCTGATAGAGGGTTAGGTTGCGCACAAAAAGTGCCGGGAATGAAGGAAGCATTAATAAATCATATAAACGCCACCTATTATAAGAAAAAGCCAATCACATTTAAGTTATCTTCAGGGGATCTGGAATCAATATTGGATCGGCCTCATAAAGATCCAGCAAGAAAAGCTCTTGTCTGGGCAAATTTATTCTACGGAAAGAAAAACAAAAATATAGTGAAGTTTCGCCCAATGTCTTCTAGTGAAGTTCCACCGCAACACCGAAGCTGGTTTGATGATGAAGAACACAAGGAGGTTATATCTGAGTATATAAAGCCATGAAATCAGCTAACAATCCTATAAACTCGGATGTCAAAAAGCTGTACAGTTCATTCCTACCTCTGCAGCTTTTTGCTTACGGTTATGGCTGGGCTTAAGCAGAATAAATATGGCTGTTAAGTT
>JAGRJR010000199.1 GCA_020442635.1 Lysobacterales bacterium | reverse complement strand
TATCGCTTTTTTAATTCCTTTTGCAAGACTTTTTTAAACTAATTTTATCAGCTCAAAACTTCTCGCCTCACCATCCTGGTTCCTTGTCTCCAAGGGCTGCGTATTATCGCTCAATTCTTTCCCTTTGCAAGCCTTTTTTTAAATTAATCTCAATTAATTTTTTAAGACCCTTTCAAACCAATTTCTCAACCAGCTATCCAAAGAGAACGCGCATTATAGCCACAGCAAATCCCTTGTAAACCCCTTTGTGACATTTTTATGAAATTAATTTTGGAGCTTATCACGAACAGCTAATGATTACGCGCTTTGGTGGCGGATGGCCTTCAACAGTTTGTTGTTGATCTGCTGTTAAAAATTGTGGCAAGGAATGAAATCGCATCCAGTCGGTTGAGCGTTGTTCTTCAGTCGTTGTTATGGATACATCTGCAATTTCGACGTTTTTGAATCCCACTTTCTCTAACCAGCCACTGAGCATGGAAACGCTGGGCAGGAACCACACGTTGCGCATTTGTGCATAGCGACCGGGTGGAACCAGGCAGGTCTGTTCATCACCGTCCACTATTAAAGTTTCCAGAACCAGCGTACCTTGCGGTGACAATAAGGACTTTAAGTGTTCTATATGTTCAATGGGTGATTTGCGGTGATAAAGCACACCCATTGAAAACACCACATCAAAACATTTCATGTCCAAAGGCATTTCCTGGATTTTCAGTGGCAAAACGAAGCCACCAGTTTTGGCGAATTTTTCAATGGACCAAAATTGTATGTTTTGTAATAAACCTGGCTCTATGCCCAACAACAATCGAGGATTGTATTTGGCCATTTTCATCAAATAATAACCATTACCGCAACCAATATCCAAAACTGTTCTGCCCGTTAGTTCAGGCAAAGCTTTGAGCAATCGTTCCCATTTCAAATTGGAGCGCCATTCGGCATCCACAAAAGTATCGCCTATTTGGAATGGCCCTTTGCGCCAGGGATGTAATTGCAGCAGCGTGTCTTTGAGTTCTAGATTGACTGATTCGGATAACTCTGGGTCAAATTGCACTTTGACAGCAGGTTTATCATAATCAATTTTACCAGCAGTTAAATCTGGCAATGATCCATAAGCCGCCATCCAGCGGTGTAAATCTCCTTGATTGATGTTATCTATGACTCGATTGGTGATATTTTTAATGACATCAATATGCGGCTCAACAGCACTGCCAACTGCACGGTTACAAAAATCTTGCAGGTGACTTTTGAACATTATTTAATGGCAACAATAGACACGAAGTTAAAAGCCCTGAACCACACTTCAACATGACTGAAACCCACCTCACTCAATCGTTGTTGCCATTTATGCAATGAATCAGGTTTGAGAGAATCCTCAAGAGCCTGTCTTTTTTGCGCGATTTCCATATCTGTGTAGCCATTGATTTTTTTGTAGCCATGATAGTAGTCAATCATTAAGTCAGTTGATTTAACTTTTTCGGATAGCACAAACACCCCACCCTTATTCATGCCATTAAAAATTTTTTGGCAAACGCTTTTTCGACTGCCAACTGGCATAAATTGCAAGGTAAAGTTGCTAACCACCATACTGGCATTTGCGATGTTTAACTTTGCCACATCTGCATCGACCAGATTGATTTCATTATTCAACCTAATAGATGACAACTTTTCTGCGAGCCCCTGAATCATGGCTGGCGAGTTATCTACTGCAAAAATTTTCAAAGTCTTTTTATCAACCGTTTGGTCAATGGTCAATGAAACAGCACCGAGTGATGCACCTAAATCGTAAACATGCGTATTGGCTTGAGCGTAGCGCTGGGCCAGCATAGCAATTCCTTTTAGAATGGTGTCATAACCTGGTACTGACCTTTTGATCATGTCAGGGAAAACCGCGACTACTTTTTCATCAAATGCAAAAGATTGAATTTCACTGAAGCGTTCTGCGAAAACTTGATCTTTACTGTCCATATGATCTATTTGTCATTAACCTGGCGGCCAATTCATTTGTCGGCCTGCGAGAAAATGCATATGAATGTGAAATACAGTTTGGCCACCATTGCCATTACAATTCATTACCACTCGATAACCGTTTTCATCTTCACCAATCTCTTTGGCGTATTTTCCAGCTGCCAAATGTAATTTAGCCACATAATCAACATTACTGTTATCAATGTCATTGTGTGTAGCTATTCTGACTTTCGGGATAAATAGCACATGAAAGGGAGCTTGTGGATTAATGTCTTTAAACCCCAACACATAGTCATCTTCATAAACAATATCAGCTGGAATTTCTTTTCTAATTATTTTTGAGAAAATTGTTTCTGCCATTTTTATCCTTTCTCAATATTATATTTTTTAATTTTGTTATACAAA
>JAGRJR010000198.1 GCA_020442635.1 Lysobacterales bacterium | reverse complement strand
ATCAAGTTCAACTATCTGGTTGAACCATATCTCATGGGGAATGCCCTCATTTACCCATTTTACATAGATTACTTTATACTTATAATTTTCAACCCACTGGTGGGTTTCTTTTATTATTTGTGGAACAAGGTATATCTCTCCTGCGGTCAGATAACCCAAGGAATCGATGTAGTCAATAATCTTTTGTACTTGCAATGATCTTGAAACACCGTCCAATGAAACACGCAATTTTGCCAAAACATCCAATACTTCCATTGACGGAAGCTCCTGTGTTTCCTTTGAATTCTCAATAATAGCATTTAATCTATTCCTATTGTCAAGAACTATTTCGTACAAAGAATCGCTCATTGCTTATTTTTTATAAAAATAATTTTTGCTCATCCTTTATTTCGTGGCAAATATTGAAAATTAAGATGCTATTTGTACATTTGTTAGATGGACTTTATTTTGGTTTTGTTTATTGTTTTAGTTGGTGGCGGATGGCTTGTGGGCAAAATGCTAGGAAACATGCTATTTCCGAAATCTAACGATTATAATGAATCAAGCAAAGAATCTCCAACCATAATAAATAACTACACTACCGAACAGCACCTGCATATTACTGAGGAGAGTTTAAAAAAGTTAGTATCTAACAAATCCACCTCCAAAGTCAACTAATCCTGGTACTTCTTCATTGCTTCCTGAGAATTCAAAACCTCCTAGACTTGCATTGCTACTAAAGTTCTTACCAGCTTTAATCATGACCGCTTTCACATCGTAAAGATTTGTGCCTTTTTCATTGGTGACTTCTGGAGCATCATTTTTGGCATAAGGCACGCCATCGCCCTCTAAAGTATCATGTACCAATATCTGTTTTAGTTTTCGCATCATTTCAGTAGGTAGTGGTGAGAATTCAAAAACGTTTCTTTCATAGATGTTGGCTTTGTAAATTTTACTTTGAGTATCCGTAACATTAACTTCACTTTCTTCGTTATCTTCAGCATACACATCCTCAACCTCAAGACGTATTTTGAACTCGATACCTGTGTTATAATAAACATCGGTGTTCGTAGAGTTCTTATAACGCCACATAACCGTATTTTCATGTCTTATTTTTATTGAGATAAGTTCAGAAACAAACTCCAAATCAGTAAAGTTAGGATCTGTTGCAAAAATCTTAACCCGTAATTTTTTATTTATGAAAGCTACAAAGTCTATCTCAGATTCATAGACCTCATAGTTTTCAATATTGTAAAGACTTGAAACTTGTATAAGTTCGTCAGCTCCAGTATAGACACTTGATATAATAACAACATCGGCATTTTTATCGTACTCATATCTAATCTCTTCAATAATGAACCAAGATGCGCCAATTGCTATGTAATTGCCTTCAACCGCCCATTCAGGAAGATTCCCGTTCAAAGTATAGTCTTGGCCAGTGTCTATTCCAGTGTCGTAATCGTAAATATTCCCAGATATGAAATATATCCCCGTTTTCCCATTACCATAATTATACCTTATGGCATCACGCTTATCCTTTCTGCGCATGAAATCGGTTTTTTTTATGAAGTCGATATTGGTTTCATTGTCATCTTCATCGATAACCTTCATGGTGTTGACCTCATAATTGGAATGTATCTGTGTGGGTATGATATCGCAGGATTGGAACAGTTGCGTGTATGCGTGTGCCTTCCTTACATTTTCCTGACAGCTCAAGGTATTTTCATCCGTCTTGTAGTTGGCACAATCGCCCCATGCTACTACATTGGCAAATCTTATAGGGTTTGCCTTTGGAATATAGAAATAAGGCACGTTTATACCAAACCCATCAACGCTAAAATAAGCAGCTTTCATGCAGCCTAAATTATCTCTAACATACATTGAATAAGTACCCTCTTCAAGACCTGGAAATACATTTGAATCTTGCCAATCCGTACCGTTTATTGAAAATTCCAATTCGAGTAAATTGGTTTCTACAGAAGCAGTTGCAGTTCCGCCGTTAGGGGATGCTACCACTTGAACGTCAGGGATATTTAACAGCGAAGGAACATCCAATATGGTATATCCTTGCGTTATGTTCACTCCATCGGCATTCTCACATGACAAAATAAACCCTTGCCCTCTTGGAACTTCAAAAGTAAACGGGTTATTTGAATTTCCAGAAACGGTAAATCCATTGTAAACATAGGTAGTGGTTAAAGATGATGTTTCTACCGAAACCTTGAAATGTGTGCACGGTTGCTTTGTGGTAGCTTCCAGAAATTCAACACTATCAATGTGAAAAAATGGGCTTGAAAAATTATCTATATCAATATCGACACTTGCGGGATTTGAAACAGGCAAACTGTTCAAATCGAACTGCCAAAAAGCTTCTTGTGTTATAATTACGACATTGTC
>JAGRJR010000197.1 GCA_020442635.1 Lysobacterales bacterium | reverse complement strand
TCTACCACAGTGTCCCCCACTGGGAAGGTACTTCCGCTCGCGGGAGTGGCGATAATATCTCCAGAAATGTTACCATCCTCATCGTCAAAGGCAACGCCGGCAAAGTTTGCTACCGCACCACAAGTACCAACGGCATTGTTAATTGTTATATCTGCCGGACAAGCGATGGTTGGTGCATTACCAACTACAGTTATCAATGACATATTAAGACAGAAAGAGTTTAATGAACCTCCGTCTCCAGACACAGCATCAACAATATTTAATGTCCAAACACCATTAACTGGTTCACCAGCAAAAACTGTGTTGAACAAACCGCCCTCTGCTTGATAGTCAGCTAATGGAGGAGAACTACCCCAAGTAGTAACATCATTTGCTGAGCTATCAGTAAACATTAAGTTCTGTGCAGGATTTAAACCATTCATACCTCCGTTACCAGAAGTAAGAACTAATGAAGTACTTGAAGGAGATACCAAAGTGATTGTTAAATCACTGGCCCATCCACTGGCGATATTAAGCATTACATCGTCAAGATTATAGTCGCCGCTAGCAGCACCAATTACACCTGTTTCTGTAACAGTAACAGTAGAAGTTACAGATAACGGTGGGTCAATAGACAAAGGTAGACCTGTGGCACATTCGCTTATGTCTCCACCTGGAGCACTAGCTGGAAAACCACTTACAGTAAGATCAAAAACACCGGTAGCTCCTCCATAACCGTGTACCAAAACGTAATAGGTTGAAGAACCATCGGTAGTAAAATTAACAGCACTTTGAAGACCACAAGAATCATCATTACCTGTTACGCAAACAAGTGCTCCACAAGAGCCGCTATAAACAGACATTTTAGAATCAAAAGTTGCGGTACCGTTACATATATCTATATCTACGGTTGAGCCTGTGCCCGAAGTATCAGTAAAAGTGTACCAAACACCCGGTGAAGTGGGGTTTACAATACAAGTAGGTGCCGCATCTGTGGTAGCACCAACGGTAGTACCGTTAATTACACCATCGCCAGTTATGGCAATCGCATTCGCACATAAATCATTGGCAGGCTGAGCGAGCCCAACTGCACAAATGAAAAATGTTAAGATTAAAAATGTAATTTTTTTCATAAAATTGATAATTTAAATTAATAGTTAAAATGTCGTTAAAAATACTTCAATTTATCATAAGAGCCAAATAATTCAGTGAACTAAAATTTTATATATTTAGCGATTATTTAAACTAACCGAAAAAATCTTTTTTTTTGAATTTTTAAACAGTTGTTTTTAAGCTAGTTAACACACTCTATTATGAAAACACGTATTGTATCCATCATTTTATTGCTACTTTTACTTTCCTGCTCACAACCTTCAAAAAAGGAAAATAATTCGGAATATACTGACAATGCGACTACGTTGTATTCAAAAATCAATTCTGAAACTTCCCAATTAAATTTCACAAATGTGATAAAGGAAGATGTTGATTTCAACTTTTTAAATTACACCTATATTTATGTGGGCGGTGGCGTGGCAGTTGGCGATATTGACAATGATGGATTGCAAGATTTATATTTTGTGAGTAGTATGGGTGCCAATAAATTGTATAAAAATAAAGGAGACCTAAAATTTGAAGACATCACGAACACTTCAAAGGCAGAAGACTATACTGGTTTTTCTACTGGCGCCAGCATGATGGACATTAACAACGATGGCTGGTTGGATATTTATGTTTGCAAGGCGGGATCTGTAAAAGACGATAACGCAAGAAGGAATTTACTTTTCATAAACCAAAAAGACGGTACTTTTAAAGAGGAAGCAAAAAAATGGGGTCTTGATGACCCAGGATATTCCACACAAGCCTATCAATTAGATTACGACAAAGATGGCGACTTGGATCTCTATATTGTAAACTATCGATACGATTTTAAAAACAACACTACTATAAGTGCCGAGATACAAAACCAAATTGAAGAAATTACCAGCGACCAGCTTTACAGAAATGATGGCACTACTTTCACAAAAGTAACTGGCGAGGCAAAACTTTACAACAAGGCTTGGGGTCTTGCAGGTGCAGTAGGCGATTTTAACAACGATGGCTGGGACGATATTTATGTTTCCAATGATTTTCTGGAACCGGACCAATTGTATATCAACCAAAAAGATGGCACTTTCAAAAACGAGATAAACAGTCGTGTAGACCACATCTCTTTCTATAGCATGGGTTCTGATTATGCAGACCTCAACAACGACCTTCTTCCAGACCTTATAACCGTTGACATGACCGCCGAAAGCCATCAGCGAAGCAAACAGAACATGGCTTCAATGAATACTGAAAATTTCTATAAAATGGTAGCAATAGGCTATAACCACCCGTATATGGCCAATATGCTTCATTATAACAAAG
>JAGRJR010000196.1 GCA_020442635.1 Lysobacterales bacterium | reverse complement strand
TTACAATTTAATCTAAAGCGTTTGACCCAGAAGCAAATTGGTGATCACTTGGTTAAGCTTTTGAACTTGGAGTCAGTTCCTTATGATCAACAGGCTATCCAGTTAATCGCTCGTGTTGCTGATGGCAGTATGCGTGATGCATTGAGCTTGTTGGATCAATCCTTGGCTTTTGGTGCGGGTAAAATCAATTTCGAAGAAATTCGTGCGATGCTTGGAACTGTTGAACATACGCACGTAGAAGAATTGCTGAAACTGATAAATGACAATGATGCTGCTGGTGTGGTTGAAAAGCTGGAATGGTTTCATGACATGTCCATCGACTACAGTCAATTACTCGACGACTTGTGCCATTTGCTGCATGAAATTTCAACCATACAAAGTTTAGGAAAAATTATAGGTAGTGGTAATTTTGATGTGCGCACCTTACAAGACCTCAGTCAAAGTCTGACACCTGAAGAAGTGCAATGGTTTTACCAACTAACTATAGTGGCAATAGAACAGTTGGCAGTAACGCCAAATAAAAAAGTTAGTTTTGAAATGGCGGTTATCAGAATGCTGGATTTTGATTTGCTCAATGACACTGCTACTGGTCAAAAAAAAACGATTGAATTTGGCTCAATAGAGCAAACTACAGTTAGCAATACTGAAAACAAACAAATCATCTCATCAGTCCCGGCCAACGAATCTAGTGTGCAACAACAAGATCAAACCACAACTCAAAAGATTAATTTATCTGAATTAACTGCAGATAAATGGCCTGAGGTTTTCCAACAAATACAACTTAAGGGCGGCGCGCGGGAGCTGGCACGTCATATGGCGTTACTTGAAAATACAAATAAAATCATTACTTTTGCAGTGGACGATTCAGCAGAGCTGTTTTTGACTGAAAAGTCACAAAAAACCATACGCGAAAAACTATTGTCTGGTTCTGAAGGCTTTCAGATAAAATTTGCTTTGAAAAATCAGGTGGTATCTTTAGCTCAAAAGGAAAAATCAGAACGACAACAACAAGAAAAAAAACTTCAGCAAGTTGATTCTGTAATAGAGCAGCTGCAAAATCAATTTGGCGCAGAAATAATAGAACATAAATTAGGTGATTAAAATGAAAGGCACACTCGGTAATATGATGCAACAGGTGCAAAAAATGCAGGAACAAATGCAAAAAGCGCAACAAGAATTAGCCAACAAGGAAGTGGTTGGTTCGGCTGGTGGCGATATTGTGAATATCACTATGAATGGTCAACATCAAGTTAAAAAAATTACAATTGACCATGACATGATTGACGGTGATCATGAAATGTTAGAAGACTTGTTGGTTGCTGCATTTAATGATGCCTTGAACAAAATTGCTGATTTGCAAAAAATGGACTTGGGTGGATTAACCGAAGGGCTGAATTTGCCTCCGGGATTTAAGATGCCATTCTGAGCATTAATTATGGCTTTGATCAATGATTTAATGAAAGCCTTGCAAGTCTTGCCAGGTGTTGGAGCCAAGACTGCTCAGCGGTTGACATTTTATCTTTTGCAAAAAGACAAAAGTGGCGGCAAGCACCTGGCTGAAACGCTGTTGCAGGCTGTTGAACACGTTAATGAATGTGAAGCATGTCGAACCCTAACTGAACACAAGTTATGCCGGATTTGCATGAATCCAGCGAGAACTGCTAAACATGTCTGTGTAGTCGAAACACCTGCTGATATCATTCAAATTGAACAAGCCACCGATTTTAAAGGTAAATATTTTGTCTTACACGGTAAATTGTCCCCAATCGATGGCATCGGCCCCAATGAATTGAAACTAGATAAATTGGTAAAAATGTTGATTGAATGTGAAGAAATGACCATTGCAACTGGTTCTACTGTTGAAGGTGAAACCACAGCACAATATCTATCACATTTGGCAGAAAAAGGCGGAATAAAAGTCACCAGATTAGCGCATGGTGTGCCATTAGGGGGAGACTTAGAGTATATTGATAACAGCACTCTGGCGCACGCTTTTGCCAGCCGCACAGAATTATAGGTTTAATTATGACAAACGACACAACCATATTTGATAAAATTATCAGTAAAGAAATTCCAGCTGTTATCGTCTTTGAAGATGAATTTGTATTGGGTTTCAAAGACATCAATCCTCAGGCTCCGATTCATGTGTTGTTTATCCCTAAGGTCAGGATAGCTACTCTCAATGATGTCAACGAGGGCAATGTTGACTATGTTGCCAAATTACATTTGGCTGCTGGTAAATATGCCAAAGAGATTGGGGAACACGAAAATGGCTATCGTGTGGTAATGAATTGTAACGCCAATGGTGGTCAAACAGTATTTCACATCCATATGCACTTCCTCGCTGGTCGTCAGTTGACCTGGCCACCAGGTTAATGACAAATAG
>JAGRJR010000195.1 GCA_020442635.1 Lysobacterales bacterium | reverse complement strand
CTGATATTTGACACATTCAACTCAGCAGCGAATCCTGTGTTGTTACCCAAAATCACATAAATCCGACCATTATTAGTGTCGCCATTTCCCATAGTATCCGCATAAGGAGCCCCAACCAAAATGTCGTCAAAACCATCGCCATTGATATCTCCTGCAGTGCTCACAGACAAACCAGTACCGTTATACGAAGCTTCCCCATTGATAACAAAACCATTGTCTCCATCTAAAGTCGTTAAATCAAAGGTGCTGTTGAAATTGGACTGGCTGTTTTTGCCAAAAATAACATAGGCTTTGCCAGCAAAACCTGAAGGCCCAACAGCGGCCGCAAAGGCGCCAATAATGACATCATCCAAACCATCACCATTCACATCACCAGTATCACTGACTGACAACCCTAATTTGTCAAAAGCAGCAACCCCTTCAATCACAAAACCATTACTGCCATTGAGCGAAGATAACTCCAAAGGATTAGGTAGCGGTGAATCACTGCCAAAAACCACATAGCAGGCACCCGCCTCTGTCCTTCCTCCAGGTGTTACAGATGGCGCACCAATTATCACATCATCAATGCCATCACCATTAACATCACCGGCATAACTCACTGAATAACCTGCTAAATGACCTGCTGCCACACCATTAATGACAACACCATTGCTACCATCGATATCAGCCAAACTCATCTGCGCATCAAACTGAGCCAGACTTACATTTGCTGACAAGACCAAAGTCATTGCCGCAATCAATTTTTTCGGTTTATGCATATCACCCCCATTGGAATTTGTGAGCATTCATCTCAAATCAAAGACATTTCAAAGATGCTTCATATTGCCATAATCAAAAATACCATCACTAAGGCATTGAGTGTTGATATCTATTTCAAAGTTACCCTGATCCCTACTCAAACCCATCCTTAAATATCGGCTTTTCACGCCCAAACAAAATATAACTGCTACCAGATGAACTACCATTAGGGTCCGTTCCAGCAGCACCGATAATGATGTCGTTAATTCCATCAGCATTAAAATCACCAGCCCGGCTTACCGATGAGCCTGAAAAATCTCCACTACTGGCCGCATTAATAGTAAACCCGTCATTGCCGTCTAAATTTGCGAAATCGATTGTGCTGGGCAAGCCACCTGAATTACCATAGACCACATATGTTTTTCCGCCAAATGAATTGGGTCCTCTGGCACCCACGATAAAATCGTCTGTTCCATCTAAATTAAAGTCTCCTGCATCAGCAACTGACCAGCCAGTGAAATCATTGACGGCTGTTCCTCTTAGCACTGAGCCTGTAGAGGAATCGATGGTTGCCAAAAAGAAAAATGGCGCAAAGGCTGTGTCCTTGCCGTAAATGACATAAGCAGCTCCGGTTGATGAGTTGTTGTTTGGGTCGGCTCCTGAAGCACCGATAACCAAATCTGCAATGCCATCACCGTTGACATCACCGGCTGCACTGACAGACTTACCTGCCTTGTCATTGGCATTAACGCCATAGATGACAAAACCATCTGTTCCATTCAAAGCAGAAAGCTCAATTGAGCTTGAAAAGGGTGAAATACTGTCATCTTTGCCAAAAACCACATAACTGGTGCCAGCATAATTAAATCCATTGGGACTTGAGTTATCAGCACCAATGATGATGTCATCAAAACCATCGTCATTGATGTCACCAGCATAACTGACCGAAGTGCCTGCCGCATCGTATTGGCTGACACCATTAATAACAAACCCTGTACTGCCATCACCACCACTGATGTCAGATAAATTCAATTCGGCGGCAAATGCAGTATTTTTACCGAAGATGACATAAGTTTGACCACTATCGAAATTGGCATCTGGATTGTTTTCTGCAAAAGCCGCACTTACAATTAAGTCATCAATACCATCACCGTTGATGTCACCGGCAGTACTGACTGAATAGCCGGCATAATCAAAAGTGACCTCACCATTGATAACAAATCCATTGTTTCCATCCAATGCTGATAATTCAATTGCAGCTGAAAAAGGAGATTGGGAGGCATCTTTACCGAAGATTACATAACTTTTACCAGCTCTGTTGGTGGCATTTGGTGTGGCTGAATAAGCACCAATCACCACATCATCAAAACCATCACCATTGATATCACCAGCATAAGCAACTGACATACCCGAATGATCGTTATTGTTCTCGCCATTGATTGCAAAACCATTGCTGCCATCCAGGTTAGACAATTCTAATGGGCTGGACAACCCCGAACTGCTACCAAAAACCACAAAACTGCGACCAGCTTGAGTTCGCCCACCAGGCGCAGCAAATCTGGCACCAATGATGACATCATCGACTCCATCACCATTCACATCACCGGCATAACTGACCGAACCACCTGAGTTGTCAGGAGATTCCACGCCATTGATTACAATGCCATTA
>JAGRJR010000194.1 GCA_020442635.1 Lysobacterales bacterium | reverse complement strand
GGGACACAAGTACGGATACGATTTTGGAGGTGCAACATGGGTGAAATCAAACCCATCAAAGCCGCTATTTTGGGTGCCAGGGGCTATGTGGGCATGGAATTGATTCAACTGTTGGATCAACACCCCAAAGTCGAACTGGTGGCGGCCTATTCCAGGTCAAATGCTGGCCAAAAAGTATCAGAATTGGTGAAAGGTTTTTCAGATGAAAACCTGACTTTTCAATCGGGTGATTTTGAGCAATTGTCTGCCATGGCTTTGGATGTGTTGTTTTTGGCATTGCCTGATGGCATCGCCAAACAACATGCCAGTTTGTGGCAGCAAATGGCTGAGCAGACAGTGATTATTGACCTCAGTGCGGACCATCGTTTTGATGAGCAATGGACCTATGGTCAACCTGAAACTTATCATCAGGCACTTAAAAACAGTCGATTGATTGCCAATCCAGGTTGCTATGCCACTGGTATGCAACTGGGCCTGCGACCTTTGTTGCCTTATTTACATTCAACCGATGTGCCGACAGCTTTTGGGGTCTCAGGTTACAGTGGAGCGGGAACCACGCCATCAGATAAAAACAATGCGGAACGTTTGGCTGACAATTTGTTGGCCTATAAACCCACTGGTCACACCCATGAAAAAGAAGTGAGTCATGTCTTACAACAAACCATTCGTTTTATGCCACATGTGGCGGCACATTTCAGGGGTATACATTTGACCTTATCGGGGCAATTGAGCCTGAACATGACGGTGGAAGAAATCCAAAATCTTTATGAACATTTTTATCAAGACCAACCTTTGATGCAGATTCAAAAGCAAGCCGCTGAAATTCAACAAGTGGCAGAAAAGCATCTTGTCGTGATTGGCGGTTTTGCCAGTTCCGAAACCGAGTCAGGACATTTTGTGCTGACTGTCTGTTTGGATAATTTGTTGAAAGGCGCGGCCACCCAAGCGGTGCAAAACATGAACCTGGCCTGTTCAGCACAATTCAACACACAACCATTTGAGGGTATATTCAATGAAGACTAACAACAAAAACACCGTTTTATGGAGCAATGATCAATTGTCCATGAGTGATGAAGTGATGGCCTATCTGGCTGGTGATGATGTCGAATTGGATCAGGCCTTGTTTCTGTATGACATACAAGGGACCTGGGCGCATCTGGTGGGCTTGGCTGAAATTGAAATCATCACACAAGAACAATTAATGCAGTTTAAAGAGGCACTGGACTTACTTAAAAAGGCTTATGTTGCCAATGAGTTTGTTTTGGACCATCGCTTCGAAGACGGCCATTCCGCCATTGAGTTTTATTTGACCGAACAACTGGGCGCGTTAGGAAAAAAAGCCCATACCGGACGTTCCAGAAATGATCAGGTGTTGACCTGTACCCGCTTGTTTATCAAAGACCAACTCGGGCAATTGAAAAACCAGGTGGTTGCCGTGATTGAGGCCTTGTTGCCTATGGCAGAACAGCATAAAAACACTTTGATGCCAGGATATACACACCTGCAAAGAGCCATGCCGACCACTGTGGCAGTGTGGTTATTGGGATTTGCCGAAAACTTGTTGGATGATCTGGAACATTTGAATCATTTGATGAAACTGTTGGATGCATCACCGTTAGGAACAGCTGCAGGTTTTGGTGTGCCATTGCCACTGGCCAGAGAATTGGCAGCCGAGACCATGGGTTTTTCCAGGGTGCAGGTTAACCCGGTAAGTGCGCAAAACTCGCGGGGTAAATATGAGTTGATGTGTTTACATGCCTTATCCTATCTGATGTCAGATGTCAGGCGTTTTTCCTGGGATTTGAGCTTATTTATGACCCAGGAATTTAATTTTATCGGTTTGGCTTCAAGCCACACCACTGGCTCTTCTATCATGCCCAATAAAAACAACCCAGATGTGGTTGAGCTGATGCGTGCCGGCTTGTCGGTGGTGGAAGGCGCAGTTCAACAGATACAATCCTTGCTGTCCTTACCCAGTGGTTACCAAAGGGATTTACAACTCAGCAAAGAACCATTGATTAAAGGCATGGATATGACGCAAAAAACTTTCGGCTTATTACCTGGTTTGCTTGAGGCACTGCAATTCAAAGAAGCGAATATGAAAGCTGCCATCACACCCGAAATGATGGCCACGGATCAGGCTTTACACAAAGTCAAACAAGGCCAATCTTTCCGCGAAGCCTATTTGGATTCCAAACATGATGACAAGTTACAAATCTCTGCCGAACAATCAATTGAAGACCGTGTTTCATTGGGCGGTGCGGCTAATTTGGGCTTAGAGATTTTGAAAGAACGCTTGGCTGCTTTGAGATAAGCCTCTGAAATTATGGTATTAAAGTCATTATCTTTCAGGTGGGTACGCTTTGGAACAATACCTTGTCATAAACGTGTAAGTGGAAAACAGTAACGAGTA
>JAGRJR010000193.1 GCA_020442635.1 Lysobacterales bacterium | reverse complement strand
CTGCTTTACTCAGAGAATCAAAATTGTTTATAGATGACCAACCAGCACTATCACCCAATGAGATCATGTCTCGTTGTCGCCGGTTAAAAAATCGTGAAGGTCTGGACTTAGTGGTGATTGACTATTTGCAATTAATGCAAGTCAAAGGTAAAACCGAAAATCGAGCTACAGAAATTTCTGAAATCTCCAGAAACCTTAAAGCCATGGCCAAAGAGCTTGATGTGCCCGTCATTGCCCTTTCTCAATTAAATCGCTCGTTAGAGCAAAGGCCCAATAAAAGACCTGTGATGTCAGATCTGCGTGAATCTGGAGCGATTGAACAGGATGCTGATTTGATTATATTTATCTATAGAGATGAAGTTTACAATAACGATTCACAAGATAAAGGAAAAGCAGAAATTATCATCGGTAAACACCGAAATGGCTCAATTGGAACGGTTCCATTAGCATTTAGAGGACAATACACTCGTTTTGATAATTATGAAAATGATATCATGATTGATGAATTAGGAATGCATTGATGCAGCAGTTTGAACGTGGTACCCAGGCAGTCATCAAAACAGGGAATATCAGTCACAACCTGCAACAATTTAGAAAATTGCATCCTGGTAAAATTATGGCAGTTGTTAAGGCCGATGCTTATGGTCATGGTCTGGCCACTGTGGTTCCTCATTTAAAAGATTGTGATGCTTTCGCTGTTGCCACCATAGATGAAGCGTTAGAGCTGCGTACGATTAACCAACAACATCGAATCATTCTGCTTGAAGGCGTGTTTAACGCAGATGAACTTGACACAGCCATAAGCCACCAAATAGATGTAGTCATCCATCAACCTTTACAAATCGAGTTGCTCAAATCTTCAAAACAGCAACAAGCTATTGATGTTTGGTTAAAAATTGATACTGGCATGAACCGACTGGGCTTTCATCCCGATGTGGTTGATCAGGTGTTGGCACAGTTAGAAAGTATCAACGCAGTGAACAGCATAAGTGTGATGACTCACTTTGCCAGTTCCAATGATAGATATTCAGCTCAAACACAAGCTCAGCAAGAAAAAAACCAATGGGTCAAATCACTGGGTTATGAATATTCTTTCAGTAATACAGGCGGTGTGTTGAATGGATTGTCTGATGCGGGTGAATGGGCAAGAGTCGGTATAGGGTTGTATGGTATTTCTCCGCTTGATGACCAACAGGGTAGTCGTTTTAATTTAAAGCCTGTAATGCAATTGTACGCCAATATTATAGCCAGCAAGGAGGTCAAAAAAAGTGAAGGCATTGGTTACGGAGCAACCTATGTTGCCAAACAAGACATGCGTATTGGCATTGTTGGAATTGGCTACGCAGATGGTTATCCGTGGACAGATCGACCTGGCCATGTCATGATTGATGGTGTTAAAGCCTCTATAGTTGGCAGAGTTTCCATGGATATGTTGGCCATTGATTTGACTGCAATGCAAAACATTCAAGCAGGACACCGGGTTGAGCTTTGGGGTGAAAACTGGTCTATTGAACATGTTGCCAATGAAATGGGGCTAATTCCATATACGCTGAGTTGCGGCATCACTAAAAGAGTTAAATTTGAAATATATCAATGAAATAAAAGGCTATTTAAAGAAACAAGTTGAGCCTGGTGAGTGGCCAGTCCTGATTTGGTCTTTCCTTTATTTTGTTTTTTTGCTCACTGGCTATTTTATCCTCAGACCCATTCGAGAAGAGATGGGAGTTACTGCTGGGCCTGAAAATTACGGTTGGTTGTTTTTATCGACTTTTATCGTGATGCTGTTGTTACAGCCTCTTTATGGCAGGATTGTTTCAACTTTTTCCAGAAAACAATTTATCCCTATTGTTTACAGTTTCTTCGGTTTGTTGATTTTTCTGCTCTGGTTGGCTTTTCATTTGATAGGAAAAGACAGTGTGGTATTAGCCCGAATATTTTTTGTATTTGTCAGTATTTACAACCTGTTCATCGTTTCCATTTTTTGGAGTTTTATGGCTGATGTTTATAACCAAGAGCAGGGTAAACGATTATTTGGAGTGATTGCTGCTGGTGGGAGTACAGGTGGCATACTCGGTAGTAAAATCACTGAATACTTGGTGAATATCATAGGAACCATCGATATGTTATTGGTTTCATTGTTTTTTTTGTTTATTTGTATTCTGGTTGTTTTTCAGGTCAGAAAATATGCAACGGATTCAACAATCAATAAAGAAGCGCCAATTGGCGGAAGTTCGATTGAAGGTCTTAAATTACTATTGGGTTCACGCTTTTTAAAACAAATTGCTTTGATGTCGATTATTGCTGTCATTATCGGTAGTATTTTTTACTATCTTCAAGGGCAATTTATTAAAGAGTTTTACCCTGCACGTGACCAACGAACAGAAATATTTGCAACAATTAACAAATATACCAACTACCTTACTTTATTTTTTCAGTTCATCTTAA
>JAGRJR010000192.1 GCA_020442635.1 Lysobacterales bacterium | reverse complement strand
GTTCGCCGGAAAAGTTTACGAGATTTACAGATTGGTGCCAATGACTGTCAATGCCTTGTAGCTTGACTGTTTCAAAATTGAGCACTGGTTTTTGGATTAATGGCCAATCTATTGAGCCATTGGCTTGAATCAAACCTTGTTGATTATTGATGGCCAGTTCATCTGGCAATATTTGATTTAAGGTGGTGGCTTGCCAATTTTTCAATTCTAGCTGACTTTGAATCAGTTGTTTGATGTGGTTATATTGCCCCTTGAGTTCGATAATTTCATCATTTTCTGTGGCTATCATCAATTCAAACCTTGTGTCTTCATCAGCCAGACTGAACTTCTCATGATTAAATTTTAGGCTTTTAACCGACAAGGCAAAATCTTTTTTTACATTATCTGCTTGTAAGTTAATTTTACCCTGTTGAATGTTAATGTCTTCTATGGCTAAATCCAACTCCAGCGGCTCATCACTGTTGGCTTTGATTTCAGGCAGGGCGGGTACCAGAATCTGCCCAGCTTCATCCGTAACCAGGTTGATTTTAGGTGCATTGAGGTTCAGGTCAGAAAATTGCCACTGCCTCCACAACAAATTAAGCGGATCAAAGTTAAGTTCAACTTCTTGAGCTGAGAACCAGTTTTGGCCATTGCTATCATTGATGGACAACTGTTCCAGTTTGGTGTTAAAGGTCAACGGATTGAAGCGCACCTTTTGCACTTCAGTTTGCATGTTGAGCTGAGTGTTTAATTGTTGTTTTAACTGTTGCTCAATCACTTTGGGAGCATAAAAGAAACCAATGAGTAAGTAGATGGTAAATAACACCAACAGCCAAAATGATTTGTAGTGGTACAGTTTTTTGGTTTTTTCAGATTCGTTATGGGTCATAGTGGGTCAAAATTGATTCAAGCTGTTGTTTGAACTTATTGCGTAAAGCTGTGGGCTCCACGATTTGCGCCGCCATCCCTAACCGCATCACATCGGCAATTAGTTCCCGATCATCATTGTAAGGGATGGTCAGTAAAATATGGTTATCATCCAGTGGTTTTATTTGCTGTTTTGAGTGCCAGTGCTCATAAATCGTCCAGGGCGCGAGCTTGGTATTGATTTTAATTTCAGCCTGGTGTTTCATTTTCCCGGAAAAAATACCATAGCTTTCCGCATAATGGGCGCGCAAAGTTTCAGCTGGAATCTTTTTGGTTCGTTCAATGTCAATGCTGACTTGTTGAATTTGTTCCAAAGCAAACAACCGAATGCCCTCACGCAAATGACACCACGCATCAACATACCAGGCATTTTTGTAGCTGGTCAGGCGTTGCGGTGAAACCATCCGCTTGGTTTGTTCTTGGTTACTGCGGTTCCGGTAAGTGATGTTGAGTTTTTTTTCTTGTTGCAAAGCCGCCATCACTTGCTGAAAGATGCTGCCATCCGGCTTTCTTGATAAGGCTGGAATGATTTGAATCAAACGACGGTTGTTGATGCCTTTTTGTTGCAACACCTTGTCGATTCCCTTGAGAATCCGTTCCAATGGTTTTTGCAAAGAATCAGACTGTAAATCTTCCAATAACTGCGCTGCCATCAGCAGACCTTGAGTTTCCTCAGCATTCAGCTTGATGCCAGGTAAATCGAATTTGGCATGGTGATCGTAATAAACACCATATTCATCGGAAAAGATCGGTGCGTTGTATTCATCACGTAAACTGGCCACGATACGATAAGCCGTGGCCTGTGAACATTCCAACCGCTCCATCAGCTGTTCCATACGAATGGGCGTGCGCCGTTCTTTTAAGATGGCATCCAGCAGATAAATGCGTTCGATTTTTTTCATTCAATCAGTCTTGCAGTTCAGGCAAATCACGATACAAATCAAGGGCTTGTGGATTGGCCAAAGCATCGGTGTTGGCCACGGTTTTACCATGAATCACATCACGCACCGCGATTTCAACAATCTTGCCACTGATGGTTTTGGGTATTTCACTGACCGCAATAATCTTCGCCGGTACATGTCTTGGGGTTGTGTTCTGGCGAATGGTCGTGCAAATTCGTTTGCGCAAATCATCATCCAGTACAAAACCCGGTTGCATCACCACGAACAACACCACACGGGTGTCATCCTGCCATTGTTGACCGACCACAATCGATTCTGTGATTTCATCCAGTGATTCCACCTGACGGTAAATCTCAGCAGTACCAATGCGCACACCACCTGGATTCAGGGTGGTGTCAGAACGACCATAAATCACCATGCCGCCTTGTGGCGTGATTTCCGCACGGTCTGAGTGGCACCAGATGTTATCGTATTTGTCGAAGTAGGCCGATTTGTATTTTTCATGACCTGCATCGTTCCAGAAATACACCGGCATCGATGGAAAAGCCAAATCACAAGCCAATTCGCCGGGTTTGCCAATCACAGACTGCTGGTTTTCATCGAGGATTTTAACCGCCATGCCCAAGCCCAGACATTGTAATTGACCGCGATAAACGGGTAGGTTGCTGTTGCCCAAAGCGA
>JAGRJR010000191.1 GCA_020442635.1 Lysobacterales bacterium | reverse complement strand
TGCGGTTCCAGTGTGTACCGTAACTCCAGATCCTGCCAATACAGGCACGGCATTAACTGCCACCTGTACCGGTGTGGAAACCGATGCCACTGTAACTATTCCAGGTTATGTGTGTGGCGCTGAAACGGGCAATGAAGTGACTTGTACAGCGACAGCTGGTACTGCTGGTGTAGATGGTGATGAAATAGCCACCATAACTGATGCGGCGGGTAACTTCAGTAATGCCAATGTATTCTTTACTTTGGATGATACACCGCCTGCAGCCCCAGTTTGTACTGTGACACCTGATCCTGCCATGACTGGCGCAACAGTGACGGCCACTTGTACAGGCGTTGAGACAGGTGCAACCTTAACCATTCCAGGTTACAGCTGTGGTGTTGAATCTAACAACGAAGTGATTTGTACGGGTACTGTTGGTGTTGATAATGTTGACGGTGATGAAGTGGCTACAGTTACAGATGCCGCTGGCAATACCAACAATGCTGATGCCTTCTTCACCGTTGATGATACACCGCCTGCTGCTCCAACAATCAACTCGCCAACATCAGGGTTATTGGTCAGTGGTACGGGTGAAGTTGGTGAAACGGTTACTGTAACTACTGATTCAGGAGCAAGCTGCTCGGCAATAGTTGACAGCAATGGGGATTGGTTCTGTACATTATCACCAGAACCTGTCGATGGAGAAGATGCCAATGCAGTGCAAACTGATGCTGCCGGCAATATGTCAGCCCCCGCCACAGCTGTGGTAGCTTACAATCCAAATCTTATGGCATTCATCACCAACTGTGTCGCTGGTGTAGCACCCAATGAAACCATGTTGTATGAAATCAATATTGTAAACTTGGGCAATGTTGACATCATTGGTGCCAATGTCACTACGCTCATGGGAACCAGTATGAGCACCCCAACCTGGGAGTGTCAAACAATCAATGGTGCATCATGTGATCACTTAACTGGCACGAATGATTTGAATGAAGCAGTTGATTTACCGGTGGGTTCTGAATTGGTCTACACCCTGGAAGCTGATGTGACAGGATCGCTGATGGATTTCATTGATGTAGAAGCTGCTGTGACCTTGCCAAATGGAACAACGGATACAGATACCAGTAATAACATTGCTTTTGACAGTGACTTGATTTATCAGTTTATTTTCAAAAATGGATTTGAGTGTGCGGCGCCAGGTAGTATCATGTCAACACAAAAACTACTTGATTCGCTTTCTCAATAAAGCGTTATACGTTGCAAAGAAAAAGCCGAAGTATTTTAACTTCGGCTTTTTTATTGTTCATAACTGAATTACCACGTTCTTACACGCATACCCAGTTCGGTGCTGTAACCTATAGATTTTGATTGTAATTTTCCCTGTGAATCAATCACATAGTAAGTTGGAAATCCAATAATTTGGTAATCTGTTAATTGCTGCTTTGTTCCCAGCAAGACCGGCACCTGTAAATTGAGATCATCAACAAACGTTCTGACCTCATCAACATGTTCATAAGACAAAGCCACCATCATAATCATCAAATTATCGTCGCTTCGCACAGCGCGTAAATTATTGAGGTTATCAGCTGACAAGCGGCAAATAGAACACCATGGTGCAAAAAAATAGACCAAAACTTCCCTGCCCCGATAGCGACTCAGTTGGTAGACAGATTGATCCAGAGCCGTCAAAGTAAAATCAGGTGCAATTTGACCCTCAGCCGATAAAGAATCTTTATTCTGCCACCAAGAAAAAGACACCAGCACCAGCATCACCAAGATCACATCCATCAGTAAGACATTGTATTTATCTTTGCGCCATTGTTTTATTATTTTCATCATAAGTGACAGATTTGTTATCGTTAGTACAAGTTGACCTGAATTTGGGCTTTTCCATTCAATATAAACGCCAATATGTTATGATAATTAAAATTCATTACATAAACCCTGGGGAAAGTCATGAGAAAAATTTTATTCATCCTGTTTTTGACAGTTTTCGCACAGAATTCTATTGCTCAAGCCGTATATGGGGTATTTACTCCTACTCCCAATGTTGGTGAAAAACAAATTGGGACTGTTGATCCAAGCAACGGAGACATCACATTATTAGGAACAAGCCCGGTAGAAACTGGTTCTCTCGCGATGACTACTGGAGCAACTGCATTGAATGTCACCGATAACTATTCCTATTTTATTGGGCGCGATAGCTTGAATGTAGATAAAATTTATACCATTGACCTAACCAATGGCAACAACATCGTCGGCTCACCGGCTCTGCTTCAGGTTGGGTACACAACCTCTACCAACTTTGGGATTTGGTATAACGATGTCACCGACACGCTTTATGCACTGTTTTTAATTGGTGGCACCAACGCAGAGTTGGTGACCATTAACCCAACCACCGGCGCCGTGACCACCATCATGGCAGATGTGACCAATGGTGAAGGTGTTGACAGTTTGGCCAGCGGTTTATTAACCGGCGATCAGAACAATGACCGTATTTTCGCTTTTATCAAT
>JAGRJR010000190.1 GCA_020442635.1 Lysobacterales bacterium | reverse complement strand
TTGTAACGCATTAAATTTATGTGTCTTTGTTTCATTGTCGTAAGACCTCTATTCTATCAGTTTGTTCAATTAGGTTACAGTAAACAAGTTATGACTTGATTTGTAAAATTCTTCTGGCACCATTTAAAACGAAAGCAACGATGATCAACCCTATAAGTAAATCTGGTATGGCAGAACCTGTCAGCATAACAAGTATTCCTGCCAATATGACGCCTGTATTGGCAATCACGTCATTGGCTGAAAATATCCAACTGGCTTTCATGTGAGCACCTGAGTCTTTCTTCTTTGCAATTAACATCAGACAAGTGACGTTGGCTACCAATGCAACCAACCCCATAGAGATCATCAATGTAGAAACTGGATCACTGCCGTAAATAAATCGCCTCATGACTTCAAATAACGCACCTAATCCTAATAACACTTGCAACCAACCAGACAAGTGTGCCGCTTTCAATTTCAATTGATCACTTTTACCAACTGCATAAATTGCCGTGGCATAAACAGCAGCATCTGCAAACATATCAAGAGAATCAGCAATGAGACCAGTTGATTGGGCCACTATGCCAACAATAAATTCGACCACAAACATCACCGCATTGATAATTAATAGCCAAATGAGCACTTTGAATTCCTTACCATCTTCTGACTTGGCATTGTCTATGATTTCAGAGAGTTCTTTAGAATCTATTTCATTGGTGCCAAGCAGTTTTGCCCCCAAGTTTAAATTGATAAGTTTTTGATTGATTTCATCGACGTCATTATCATGGTAAACCCTCAGCATCCGTCCAGGGATATCAAATTCCATGGCTTTTAAAGATTTGCAGTTTTCCAGCGACATGCGGATCATACTTTCTTCCGAAGGTCAGTCCATTTTGGAAACTTTAAAGATGCTGACCAAACCATGATCAGGGATATCTGTAATTTGACCTGTAATTTGCTTTGAGCTGTTACAACTGTTGCTGCAAGTATCTGACATTGAAGTATGCTTGTTTTAAACAAGGTTGCAGTTTAATATCTATAGTAAGTAGAGAGTCAATAGTAAATATGAAAATAGGTCAAGTCTCTAAAGAAACCAATCTCCCTGTTCAAACCATTCGATATTATGAAAGCCAAAACCTCATAAAATCATCTGGAAGAACAGAAGGTAATTTTAGGATTTACGATACAAAAGTAATCGAGCAACTGAAATTCATTAAACATTGCAGACATCTTGACCTTTCATTGGTTGACATCAGACGAATAATTGAGCTTAAAAACAATCCAGACTCCATATGTAAAGAGGTTGATGAAATGATCAATGACCAAATCCAAGAAGTTAACCTGAAAATGAAAGAGCTCAAAAAACTAAAAAGACAACTGGAGTCTCTTACTGCTTCATGTACAACAAATCAGAAAGTCAGTGATTGTGGCATCATCAAATCACTTCAGGATTGCGACTGCTGATAGATAACTCGATTATTAAGCCTAAAGTAATTCTCCCCAAACATGGTGCTAATACCTTTCATTTTTATCTTTTCAAATAAAATCTTATTGCCCAAAGATTGTCCTTGTTATTATTTACAAACTTACGTCCTATCGAATTGGCTTAGTTACCTAACGGTCAAATGATTTTTTTATCTATAATAGATATAGGCTCAACACTATGTGGTTGTTGAGATGAATCTACCAATTGAAAAAAAACCGTTGATAAGCCATGGATAACAAAACATGAATATAAAAAAGTCAATATAAAATTGAGTCCGTTGGCAAGCAAAATCAAAACCTTAACCATACGAGGTGGTGTTTTGGAATCAGCCAATGATTTGAATATACTATTGGGTATGGATGGTTTGGAACGATTCGTATTGACGGCAACGAAAATGCCCATTGAGCCCAGTGAAATTGTGCCCGGGGGGAATAGCCTGATTTCAGTTTATTTGCCTAAGACCAGAAAATATGTGAGTCAGTTACAAGACCGATTTCCACACATTGAATGGCAATGTTAGTGAGCACTCCCTGACTATTTTTCTTACATACGCACGGCAAAATTCAGGGTAGCGGTCTGGGCGCTGCTGTCTATCACTTGTAATTCATATTCACCAGGAGACAAATCCTTTAACACCAGTTGACTGTCTGACTGATCCAACAGGCGACCATTCAAAAACCAATAGTTGTTTCCAGATGAGCCCACCAACTCTAAAGCAATTTCAGACACAGCTGAGGCGGTGACTTCTGGATATAAGATCGCCTGATCATGGATACCAGTGATGGCCAATTGATTGTCTGATTGGGTCAGCAAACAATCAGGGTGGAATGGAGGCAGTAATTGTTGCCTTCGGTGGTGGTGTGGCAACCAGGGATCCAACACCAAAGGCCACACCACTTGTGATTGAACCACGGTCTCTCCCATGGCACAATCAGGAGTTACCCGCAAACCGGTGTCGGCATCCAGTAACAAACTTAACCGCTCTGTGGCATACAGCTGATTCATGGGATCAGACAAGGTCTGTGGTGCCATGCCATCCAGCAATAAGGCAGACCTTTTTTGCTGGCAGGCGTCTGCCGTTTGCAACTTGGCCTGCA
>JAGRJR010000018.1:42031-43532 GCA_020442635.1 Lysobacterales bacterium | reverse complement strand
CAGCAAATCTGGCTCCAATGATGACATCATCGACTCCATCACCATTCACATCACCGGCATAACTGACCGAACCACCTGAGTTGTCAGGAGATTCCACGCCATTGATTACAATGCCATTATTTCCATCAACATCAGACAAATTCATCTGAGCATCAAATTGTGCCAAACTGGCATTCACCGATAATGTCAAAGTCATGGCCGTTATCAACTTTTTCGGTTTATGCATATCACCCCCTGTTTGAATATTTGAACAATTATATTAACTTAAATGAATGGCTTTGTAAAAAATACAGGTATTCTTTCAAAATCATAGATAGTTAATATTTAGGTGATTATTAAATCAAGCGCAAATAGATATATTACTATTGAACTAATGTATTTAACTTATAGAGACCTTTGCTCGATTCGTGTGCAAAGGTATCTGATAAAAAAATTAAGTCACTCAAATCCATCCTTAAAAATAGTATCATCACCAAAAACCACATAAGACTTACCTGGTCTTGTGCTACCTTTAATCACAGCCAATTTTGCACCAATAATCAAATCATCAATACCATCACCATTAACATCACCTGCTGAACTGACTGAACCACCAAATCTATCACTTGCCTGCTCACCATTGATTTTAAAACCATTTACTCCATTTAGAGTCAATAAATTGAATGGGTTTTGAAAACCAGTTTCACTACCAAACACCACATATGAACTACCAGTTTCGGATGCACCATTAGAGTCAGCCCTATGCGCACCAATAATCAAATCAGCAATGCCATCGCCGTTAACATCACCTGCTGAACTAACTGACCAGCCTGACCAATCACCGGTTGCTTCACCATTAATTTTAAAACCATTGAGACCATCGATTAAAGATAAGTTGAATGGATTGGGAAAGGCTGTATCACTACCAAAAACCACATAAGAACTACCGGCTTCAGCTTCACCATTAGGATCTGCCCCAGAAGCACCTATTATCAAATCGTCAAAACCATCACCATTAATATCACCTGCAGCACTAACAGAGGCACCTGAATAATCTTCTGCTGATTCGCCATTGATTTTAAACCCAATATCACCACCTAGTGTTGACAAGTTTAAAGGGTTAGGGAAACCAGAGTTACTGCCAAAAACCACATAAGACCTGCCTGCATAAAATGCACCATTAGGATCTGATCCCCAGGCACCAATAATTAAATCATCGATGCCATCTCCATTAATATCACCGGCCGAACTGACTGAGCAACCTGAACGATCACCACCTAGTTGACCATAGATATTAAAACCATTTAGACCATCGATAGCTGATAAATCAAGAGTACCAGGCAGTCCCGTTTCATTTCCAAAAACAACATACGATTTCCCTGCCCATGTTGCACCATAAGGTTCTGCCGAAATGGCTCCGATAATTACATCATCAACACCATCGCCATTAACATCACCGGCTGAACTGACTGCCGATCCTGACAAATCACTTGCTGACTCACCGTTAATCTTAATGCCATTT
>JAGRJR010000018.1:0-41932 GCA_020442635.1 Lysobacterales bacterium | reverse complement strand
CCATTAACATCACCGGCTGAACTGACTGCCGATCCTGACAAATCACTTGCTGACTCACCGTTAATCTTAATGCCATTTAAACCATCAATTGAAGATAAGTTGAATGGATTGGGGAAACCTTTATTACTACCAAAAACCACATAAGTACTCCCAGCTTGTGAAGCTCCATTTGGATCAGCCCCAATAGCGCTGATTATAAGATCAGTAATACCGTCACCGTTTATATCACCAGCTGAACTGACTGACCGGCCTAAATAATCACCAGCTGATTCACCATTGATCTTAAAGCCATTTAAACCATCGATAGTGGATAAATTAAAAGGATTGGATAAACTTGTATCACTACCAAAAATCACATAGGAACTGCCGGCTTTAAAACCCGAATTATCAGTCTCATCAGCACCAATAATTAGATCATCAATACCATCACCATTAACATCACCGGCTGAACTGACTGACTGGCCTGCTCTATCACCTGTTGATTCTCCAACAATCACAAAACCATTATCACCATTAATGTCAGATAGATTCAACGGACTGCTAAATTGAGCCAATACAGTCTGATAACTCATAGCCAATGTCATTGCCACTGTTAATTTTTTTCTACTGTGTAGCATAACAAGCCCTAATTGTTTTGCACTACAAAAATTATAAACTTCAATAACTCACAAGTCGAGTGTGATGCTTATATTGAACTTTGACAATGAGAAGCTTGAATGAAATATCTGTATTTAATTCTTTTAAGGTAAAATACCTCACATGAACATTAAAAGAAATCCAGGCATGGATCTGAATTTGGATTGGATAGAATCCATACAGGTCAATAAAAGTGCCATAGAACGACGCGCAGCAACCTTAGGTACGCGACGCAGTGTGAAGAAACAACATCAAGCAGCCTGGCTGTTGAAAGCCATTACGCTGATTGATTTAACCACCTTGGCCGGTGACGACACCGAGATGCGAGTCAAGCGTTTGTGCGCCAAAGCGAAAAATCCAATTCGCCATGATTTGGCTAAAGCTTTGGACGTTGCTGACATGCAATTAACCACTGGTGCTATTTGTGTTTATCACGATATGTTAGAAACAGCTGCAAAAGCGCTTGCCGGGTCAGGTATTCATCTGGCCGCTGTTTCAACCGGCTTTCCCGCTGGTCTCTCACCTTTTCACTTGAAAGTGCAGGAAATCGAAGAATCGGTCAAGGCTGGCGCCGATGAAATTGACATAGTGATTACGCGTAAACACGTTTTTGCTGAAAACTGGCAAGCTTTGTACGACGAAGTCAAAGCTTATCGTGAGGCTTGTGGTGATGCACACCTGAAAACCATTCTTTCAACAGGCGAAATCAGTACTTTAAGAAATGTCGCCAAAGCTTCTATGGTGTGCATGATGGCAGGTGCCGATTTTATTAAAACTTCAACTGGTAAAGAATCGGTTAATGCCACCCTGCCAGTATCATTGACCATGATTCGCCAAATCCGTGAATATCAAGAACGCACTGGTTACAAGGTCGGTTATAAACCCGCTGGTGGCATCAGTAAAGCCAAAGAAGCCCTGGTTTATTTATCGATGATGAAAGAGGAATTGGGTGATGAGTGGTTGCAGCCTGAACTGTTTCGCTTTGGCGCTTCCAGCTTATTGGGCGACATTGAACGACAGTTGGAACACCATATCACTGGCCATTATTCGGCAGCACACCGACACGCAATGGGTTAAACAGATATCATGAACATCAAAGACATTTTTAACAATATGGATTACGGCAAAGCACCTGAATCACCTGAAACAGCCGTTAAATGGTTGAAGCAGCATAACAACAAGTTTGGACATTTTATTGATGGAGATTGGGTCAAAGGCAAAGGTCATTTTGACAGCAACAACCCAGCCACTGGTGAGCCATTGGCTCAAGTGGCTCAAGCAGACAAAAAAACTGTAGACCAAGCAGTTGCCGCAGCGGAGAAAGCCCTACCCAAGTGGCAAGCCACCTCTGGACATGATCGAGCTAAGTACCTGTATGCCATTGCCCGCTTGATGCAAAAAAATTCCAGGTTATTTGCTGTATTGGAAACCCTGGACAATGGCAAACCGATTCGTGAAAGTCGTGACATCGATGTACCACTGGCAGTACGTCATTTTTATCACCATGCAGGTTGGGCGCAACTACTGGATACAGAAATGCCTGACCAAGAGGCCATAGGTGTGGTCGGACAAATCATTCCCTGGAATTTCCCACTGTTGATGCTGGCATGGAAAATTGCGCCAGCTTTGGCCACTGGCAATACGGTGGTGATAAAACCTGCTGAGTTCACTTCATTAACGGCCTTGTTGTTTGCTGAAATTTGTCAACAAGCAGGTCTACCCAAAGGTGTATTGAATGTGGTGACTGGCGACGGTAAAACCGGACAACACATCGTTGAACACCCTGACATCAAAAAAATTGCCTTTACCGGTTCAACAGCGGTGGGACGCTGGATCAGACAAGCCACGGCAGGCAGCGGTAAAAAACTGTCATTGGAGTTAGGTGGGAAATCGGCTTTTATCGTTTGTGCTGATGCTGATTTGGATGCTGCGGTTGAAGGCGTAGTGGATGCCATTTGGTTTAATCAGGGACAAGTGTGTTGTGCAGGCTCACGTTTGTTAGTACAGGAAGCAGTGGCTGAGCGGTTCCACAAAAAACTGATTGCTCGCATGCATAAACTGCGTGTCGGTGACCCTTTGGACAAATCCATAGACATGGGTGCCATCATTGATCCTAGGCAACAAAAAAAAATCACTGAATTGGTACAATCAGGTGTCGAAGCCGGTGCTTGCTTAAACCAATCATCTGCGGAATTACCAGCAAACGGTTGTTTCTATCCACCGACCTTGTTGACCGATGTGTCACCTTCGGATCAAGTGGTTCAAGATGAAATTTTTGGCCCTGTGTTGGTGTCTATGACATTCCGCACCCCCGATGAAGCAGTGGCATTAGCGAATAACACACGCTATGGTTTGGCTGCCAGCATTTGGAGTGAGAACATCAATATGGCGATGCATTTGGCACCTTTGGTGCAAGCGGGTGTGGTTTGGGTTAACTGTACCAATCAATTTGATGCAGCAGCAGGTTTTGGAGGCGTCAAAGAATCTGGTTTTGGACGAGAAGGAGGTAAGGAAGGTTTGTATGAATACTTGAAACCCAAATCCAACCAATCCAATAAGACCAAGCCACAAAATAAGAAAACAGAAAAACCTCAGCTGGCACCTATCGAAGGCATCGACAAAACCCCCAAAATGTACATTGGCGGCAAACAAGTGCGTCCTGATGGCGGCTACTCTTATGCCATCCACAATGCCACAGGAGAAATCATCACTCATGTCGGTCTGGGTAACCGCAAAGATGTACGCAACGCCGTAGAGGCCGCTGCGGGTAGCAAAGCCTGGCCGCAGATGAATGCCTACCAAAGACAACAAGTCATGTATTTCATGGCAGAGAATCTGTCTTATCGACAAGCTGAGTTTGTTGAACGCTTGATCGCTTCTGGTCATAGCAAAAAGCAAGCTGAAAACGAAGTGGAAGCCAGTATTGAACGCATCAATTATTATGCAGCCTGGTGTGATAAATACGACGGTCAGGTTCATGGCGTGCCTTTGCGTGGCGTTGCCATGGCGATGCATGAACCAATTGGAGTCATCGCCATTCAATGTCCCGATGAAGCGCCTTTACTCAGTTTTATTTCATTGTTAGCACCAGCCATGGCGATGGGTAATCGCGTAGTCATGACCCCCAGTGAAGCCTTTCCTCTGCCCGCTTTGGACTTTTATCAGGTGCTCAACACATCCGATGTTCCAGCTGGCACAGTCAACATCATCAGCGGATCACAACAGGAACTGGTCAAACCGTTGGCAGGTCATATGAACGTTGATGCCATCTGGCATTTTGGCGAATACGCTGAAACTGTAGAAAAAGAATCAGCCACTAACCTCAAACGCACCTGGACCGCATCGGGCAACAGGGATTGGCAACATGAAGGACAAGGGCAAACTTTCCTGCGTCATGCCTCACAAATCAAAAACATCTGGACACCATATGGCGAATAATTATCATGAAAGCAACACCCATTTAAGGGCAGCTGATTTTATCAACAGCATTCGGGCGATGCTCTCCAAACCTTTTAATGCCAAAGTAGCGATGATTTTAGGTTCAGGGCTGGGTTCAGTGACTGAAAAGGCGGAAATATTGGCAGAAATCGCTTATAAAGACATCCCGGGTTTTCCAGAAACGGGGGTCACAGGTCATTCTGGTTCACTGTTTTTGACCTTGATCAATGGTCATCCGCTGATTATTCTGAACGGACGTATTCACTTTTATGAACAAGGTGATGCCGGTGCCATGGCGCCGGTGATTGCCACTTTAAAAGTCATTGGGGTTGAAACCTTGATCATCACCAATGCCGCTGGTTCCTTGCTCAATGCCGCACCTGGCTCCGTGATGATGATCAAAGACTACATCAATTTCACCGGTCAATCACCCTTGTTTGGTGTCAATAGTAACAATCGCTTTGTCAGCATGAGCAAAGCCTACGACTCGCAATACCGTTATCATTTGCGCCAAATTGCCGAAAAAAATGACATCCACCTGGCGCAAGGCGTTTATGCCTGGATGGCTGGTCCACAATTTGAAACACCGGCTGAAATCCGCGCCATTCGCATGATGGGTGCTGATGCCGTGGGCATGTCCACCGTTCCAGAAACCATCCTGGCTCGCTATCACAACATGAAAGTCGCCGCTCTTTCGATCATAACCAACTACGGAGCAGGCATGGAAGACGTGCGCTTGAGTCACGAACAAACCCTCGAATATGCCCCCAAAGCCGCCGCCAAAGTGCAAGTGCTGATCAGTGGCTTTTTGGAGTATTTGTATTCTGAATAATTGATGAAATCCACGATAAGTTACACATGTTTTCTACTTGTCAATAAAATTTCAATTAATTGTTCGATTGAAGTGTGTTAATACAATTTTCAAGACCATTGATGTGGCAAAGCTCCCTCGTTTTTCTCGCCAAAGCAACACGATAGTATCCCGGCATCTGTGCATTATGGCTAAAGAATTTCAGGTATTTTTGATGCAATTGTGGAAAATGTTGTTGTACCGCAGACAAGACCTGATGTTTGTTGTCCTCCAATTGTTCACCATACAATGTCAAGCTGGCAGGTAAAACATAACAGACCTGAAATTCGCGGAAAGTAGAAAACAGGAAGTCAAGGTGATCACCTGTATCACTGATGTGTGGCAACAGTGGCATCAGACTGATCCCTGCATAAAAATCTTCCGCCAGGGTTTTTTGCAATGAAGCCAACCGTCGTTGGGGTTCTGGCGCACCAGGCTCAAAAATGTGGGCCACATGCTGATCCAGAGTGGAAAAAGAATAAGAGATGATCACCCCACGATCCAACCGATCTGACAAGTGCGAAGGTATGATGGCTTGGGTATCAATGGCATGCAACAAATCGTAATCCCTGGCAATCAAATCAGACTTGGTGATGATGTGAACCGGAAAACGGTTTTCCAAAATCACTTCCAGAGCCTGTCTGGTCATCTTGTATTTGCGATCCACTGGCATGTAAGGGTCTGTGACGGAAGACAATACGATAACACCATATTGTTTTTTTTGGGCCCGGGCGCGCAACTGGCGCGACAGCACTTCTATGGCATTGGTTTTTAATGTGGTTGTTTTTGCCACATGATGACCATATTTGCTACCTTGAATATAACAATACAAACAATTGAAAGCACAACCACTGTACAGATTCACCGTGTAATCATCCAAAAACCAAGGGTCGGTGCGCCTGGTCTTGTTCAATACGGACTTGACCTCAACCTGAGCGGGCATATCGGTTTCTTTCCAGACCGATGAGAATTTTTCTTCTGAGCCAGGGCACCATATCTGCTGTTGCAATATCTGGCACATGCCGGTGAATCAAATCGGCATGAAATTTGGCAATCGTTTTTGCTGCCCAACCCAAACCCTGTCGCACTGGCTGACTGTTACTGACGGTCGGCAGTATCAATAGCAGCAACCGTTCGCAGTACTCAGGTGACAGCCCTTTCTTCACTGCATGATGCATACCAGCACCCAAAGCCCTGACCACTTGCTCAGAATCATGTGACAACAGCTTCTCAACATCTGCCATGGCCTTATCCGGGTTGTTCAGCAAGGCAAAACCAAACACCCGTTCACCAATGATGTCGCAAACATACCAGGTATCAGAATCAGCAATGTATTGACAAGCCAAGTTGAGACTTTGGCGATACTCGTGACTCAATTGGCATTGCAAAATGATGCCAATGAGCACATTGCCACCGATGGTAGCCCGGCGATGGGTGGCATCACAAAAAGGCATCAGATCAACTGGCTTAAGCACTTCAAACAAACGCTGAGCGGCATGTTGTAGAACCGGAAATCGCACTTTATGAACCAGAATCAATTGATGCACGTCATCACATACTTGCTCAGCTTCACCCACTCTGTAGTTGTCAATGACCTGATCTAACAAATCGTTAATGACCTTCTTGCTACCTATAATTTGCATACGACTCCTGTGCAGACAATTTTCACCAACTCAATACTGACCTTTATTATAAATCTTGCCAACCTGAGAACAACACATCAATATTAAAAAAACCAAGGGCCAGTATATGGTGGACAGAATGACATCATCCATGTTGTGGCGTGCATCATTCAAAATTATCATTTGTGCTTTACTGGAATCA
Organism: Lysobacterales bacterium; assembly: GCA_020442635.1. Lineage (GTDB taxonomy): Bacteria > Pseudomonadota > Gammaproteobacteria > Xanthomonadales > Marinicellaceae > Marinicella. The sequence continues at coordinate 35,184 of JAGRJR010000018.1, read as the reverse complement.
AAATTAAGATAAAGAATGAGATAAATTACAAGAAAAGAAGTCTAGATACTTTTATAATAATTTCATACGTATCCTGGATTTAGACAGAGACAAGCATGACTTTTTTACCTCAAGAGATTATCAAAAACAAACGTGATGGCCGTGAGTTGAGCACTGAAGAAATCAATTTCTTTGTGCGTGGTATAACCGACAACAGCATCACTGAAGGTCAAATTGCCGCTTTGGCCATGGCCATTTACTTTCAACAAATGACCATCGCTGAATGCAGAACACTGACTGAAGCCATGAAATTATCTGGACAGGTTTTGGATTGGGGTCATTTACATTTGAATGGTCCAGTGATTGATAAACATTCTACTGGTGGCGTGGGCGATAAAATTTCATTGATGTTGGCGCCCATCATAGCAGCTTGTGGCGGCTATGTACCCATGATTTCCGGACGAGGTTTAGGTCATACCGGTGGCACCTTAGACAAATTGGAAGCCATTCCGGGTTACAACACACAGATAAGCATCAGTGATTTTCAAAAAACAGTCGCTAAAACAGGCTGTTCCATCATTGGCCAAACCGCAGATTTAGCACCTGCTGACAAACGTATTTATGCCACCCGTGATATCACCGCCACCGTGGAAAGTGTTCCCTTAATTACCGCTTCCATATTGTCTAAAAAACTGGCAGCTGGTCTGGATGGTTTGGTGATGGACGTCAAATGTGGCAGTGGTGCTTTTGCTGATAATTTTGTGATGGCCAAAGACATTGCAAACAGTATCGTTGGAGTTTCTACCATACCGACTCGTGCTTTGATAACTGATATGAATCAGGTCATTGGTCACACTGCTGGCCATACCCTTGAAGTTAAGGAAACCATTGAATATCTGACAGGTGCTTCTGATGACACGGGCTTACACGAATTGGTGGTTAACCTGTGTGCCGAACTGTTACTGGTTGGACATCTGGCCGCTGACTTAAACGATGCCAAGCAACAGGTTAACCACGCGATTGAATCTGGCAAGGCCGCAGAAAAATTTGCCCAGATGGTCAGCGCCCATGGTGGCCCAAACGATTTGCTTAATCATCCACCTAAATATTTATCCGAAGCACCTTTGATTGAACCAGTATTTGCTGCAGATGAAGGCTTTATTAGCGCGATTGATTGTCGAGGCATTGGTTTGAGTATTATTGATCTCGGTGGTGGTCGTACCAAAGCCAGTGATGTGATTAATCATACTGTGGGCTATTCCAAAGTGATGAAAACTGGTGATTTCGTTAACAGTCAACAACCCCTAGCAATGATTCATGCGAAAGATCAGGACAGCATGAATCTAGCCAAAAAACGATTCAGGCGATGTTTTACTATTTCTGACAAAAAGCCCAAAAACTGGTCTGTAGTAATAGACCAAATCTGATTTTTTGAGAATTTTTTCCCTTGTCATTCTCTGGTCAATTTGAGTTAGAATAATAAGAACTTTGATGATGAGTGAGCGCTCATTTTTTGATATAGAGGATAATTTTAAATGCATGATTTATTGTTGCTGGCGATTATATGGGTCAGCGTTTTTTTTGCGGCTTTATTGGCACACGTCACTCGCCTCACACCCGTTTTGTGGTTCTTGTTTTTTGGTACGGTATTGGCCAATGTTGGTCTATTGCCAAAAGAGCTTCCTGAATTCATCAAGAATATATCCGAACTTGGCATCATCATTATCATGTTCGCCCTGGGCTTTGAAGAAAATGTGAACACATTCGTCAAAAGCATCAAGCGTTCCTGGGGGATAGCGTTCTTTGGTGCTTTAGTGCCGTTTTGTGTGGCCTATGCACTTTCATGGCTGTACTGGCATGATCCAAGCATCTCACTACTTTGTGGCTTGGCGATGACTGCCACGGCCGTTTCCTTGACCATGGTTTCCCTCAAGTCTGAAGGCTTGAATACCACGCCAGCAGCTACTGGCATCATGACTTCTGCGGTATTGGATGACATAGCTTCTTTGGCTTTGGTGGCTATTTTAGTACCAATAGCCGCTGGAGAAGGCAGTCTCAGCGCTGCAGGTGTTGGCTTGATATTTGGCAAAGCCATGGCATTCTTTGTGATTGTGATCATTATTGGCAAATGGTTGTTTCCCACCAGTACAGGCTGGGTGAAAAACATTCCGATCATCGGACAAATCAATTTGCGTGGTTTGCTCTCTATGGGTCATGGAGAATATGTGATTTTGTCTTTGCTATTGATTGCTGTTTCTGTCGGCTTGTTGGCACATGAATTTGGTTTTCATCCGGCCATTGGCGCGTATATGGCTGGTTTGGTGATACGCAGTGAATATTTTGATTTCCATCAGGAACAACAAAAAGACCATTACAACAGAGCCAGGGAAATTATCGATAATGTAGCTTTCACCTGGATTGGTCCGGTGTTTTTTGTCACCATGGGCACTTACTTGATTTTTGACTTAGACATGTTGATTGATGTGATCCCGGAAGCTGTGTTGTTATTCGCGGGTTTATTTGTTGGCCAGATTCTTTCCGCAGGACTGGCCGCTAAATACACGGGAAGATTTTCCTGGCCTGACAGTTGGATGATTGGTTTTGGTATGTTGGGTCGTGCTGAATTGGCTTTTGTGGTCATGAACATTGCCTTTGTGCAGTATCAAATCTTTACCCTTGAAGTGTTTTATACATTGATGATTACTGCTTTTTTATTGAATGTTTCGGTACCAGTTACCATCAAATATTGGAAGCTGAAATTTCATGAAAAAAGCCCACTTGTCAGCCAAACAAATACAGTGGAATAGTTGCCAAAGAAAATAGCCATCGGTTACAATACACGTCCTTTCTGAGCATAACTATTTCACCCAACATGACTAAATTTGTATTTGTCACTGGTGGTGTGGTTTCATCTCTTGGAAAGGGCATTGCGGCTGCCTCTCTGGCATCGCTTCTCGAGGCACGCGGACTGCGTGTCACCATGATGAAATTAGACCCGTACATTAATGTCGATCCAGGCACCATGAGTCCCTTTCAGCACGGCGAAGTTTTTGTCACCGAAGACGGCGCTGAAACCGATTTGGACTTAGGCCATTATGAACGCTTTGTGCGCACCAAAATGTCGCGTAACAACAATTACACTTCAGGACAAATTTATGAATCGGTGATTCGTAAAGAACGCCGAGGTGATTATCTCGGAGGCACAGTTCAAGTGATTCCGCACATCACCGATGAAATCAAGGCCAAGGTCAGACAAGCCGCTGAAGGTTTCGATGTGATTATGGTTGAAATTGGTGGCACGGTGGGTGACATTGAATCATTGCCGTTTATGGAAGCCATTCGACAAATGGGTGTGGAAGAAGGTCGTAACAATGCCATGTTTGTGCATTTGACTCTGGTGCCATACATCAGCGCTGCTGGTGAGCTGAAAACCAAACCCACGCAACACTCTGTCAAAGAATTGCGCTCGATTGGCATACAACCTGATGTCCTGTTGTGTCGTGCCGAACACCCTATTCCAGAATCTGAACAACAGAAAATTGCCCTATTCACCAATGTAGAAGAACGCGCGGTGATTCCAGTATTGGACTGTGACAACATTTACCAAATCCCTGAAATGTTGAGTAAAGAAGGCTTTGATGATTTGGTGGTTGAACGTTTTGGTTTGACTTGTGGTGAAACCGACTTATCAGAATGGCAACGTGTGGTAGCTGCCGAAGCCAACACTAAACACCAAGTCACCATCGGCATGGTTGGAAAATATCTTGACCACTCTGATGCCTATAAATCATTGAACGAAGCCCTGCGTCATGCTGGTATTCCCAATGAAACTCAAGTTGATATCAAACACATCGACTCTGAGGAACTGGGTGAGACCAAAAATGGTGCAGTATTCAATGATGTGGATGCTATTTTAGTTCCCGGTGGATTTGGTAACCGCGGTTTTGAAGGCAAAATATTTGCCGTTGGATATGCCCGTGAAAACAACATTCCCTACTTGGGTATTTGTTATGGCATGCATGCCGCGGTCATTGACTACGCCAGAAATGTTTGTGGCTTGAAAGGTGCCAACACCACTGAAAACCATGAAACTACACCGTTCCCAGTCATTGGTCTTATCACTGAATGGATGGATCGTGAAGGTCAAAAGGAGATCCGTTCTTCACAATCCGATATGGGTGGCACCATGCGTTTGGGCGCACAAAATGCGGCATTGACCAGTGACACATTGGCCGCCAATGTGTATGGCAAAGACCTGATTTCAGAACGTCACCGTCATCGTTATGAGTTCAATAACAACTTTAAACAACAGTTGAGTGAAGCAGGTTTGGTGTTTTCAGGCCATTCTGAAGACAACAAGCTGGTTGAAATTGTCGAGCTAGCGAACCATCCCTGGTTCCTGGCTTGTCAGTTTCACCCTGAATTCAATTCAACGCCACGTGATGGACACCCGCTGTTTACCAGCTACATCCAGGCGGCATTGAAACATCAACAACAAGGATAAGCAGCAGGCTATAATGAGGCCTGCCCTTATCACTGAACGAGCATAAATATGAAACTGTGTCATTTTGAAGCCGGATTAGACCAACCATTCTTTTTGATTGCCGGTCCCTGTGTGATTGAGTCATTACAACTGGCCCTAGATACTGCGGGCCATTTGAAAGAGGTAACTGACCAACTCGGCATTCCGTTTATTTTTAAATCATCCTTCGATAAAGCCAACCGCACTTCTTTGAACTCGTTTCGGGGTTTGGGCATGGAAACAGGTTTAAATATTTTGTCGGAAGTACAAAAGCAAATTGGTGTTCCAGTCATCACTGATGTCCACGACGATTCACCGATTGAAGAAGTGGCTGATGTGGTTGATGTGTTACAAACACCCGCGTTTCTGGCCAGACAAACCAATTTCATCCTGCGTGTCTGTAATGCCGGCAAACCGGTCAACATCAAAAAAGGCCAGTTCATGGCTCCATGGGACATGAAAAATGTGGTGGAAAAAGCCCAATCAACCGGCAATCAACAAATCATGGTCTGTGAACGCGGCGCCAGCTTCGGCTACAACAATTTGGTTTCTGACATGCGGTCCTTGGCCGTGATGCGAGATACCGGTTGTCCGGTGGTGTTTGATGCCACCCATTCGGTGCAACTGCCTGGTGGACAAGGTGGTACTTCCGGCGGCCAAAGAGAACATGTACCGGTATTGGCCAGAGCTGCCACCGCTGTGGGCATTTCTGGCTTGTTTATGGAAACACACCCGGATCCGGCCAATGCCAAAAGTGATGGCCCCAATGCCGTTAAATTGGATCAAATGGCCGGCCTGTTAGAAACGTTAAAAGTAATCGATCAAACCATTAAATCAAAACCTTTACAGGAACAAAGCGATGACTGGAATTAAAAACATTCATGCCAGAGAAGTTCTGGACTCTCGAGGCAACCCCACTTTAGAAGCTGAAGTTACTTTAGAATCTGGTGCCTTTGGGCGCGCCATTGTCCCTTCAGGTGCATCCACCGGCGCCCGTGAAGCGATTGAATTGCGAGATGGTGACAAGAGCCGTTATTTAGGCAAAGGTGTGCAAAAAGCTGTGACCAATGTCAACACCACTTTAGCCGATGCATTACAAGGTTTTGACGCTGAAGATCAGGCCGGATTGGATCAAAAAATGTTGGACATGGATGGTACGCATAACAAGGGCAATTTGGGTGCCAATGCGCTGTTGGGTATTTCATTGGCCAATGCCCATGCGGTTGCCAATGAAAAACACATCCCTTTGTACCAAAGCATAGCCACAGTCGATGAATTTGTATTGCCCGTACCAATGATGAACATCATCAATGGTGGCGCTCATGCCGATAACAATGTCGATGTACAAGAGTTCATGGTTTTACCTACAGGCTTTGACTCATTCTCTGAAGCTTTGCGTTGTGGAACTGAAGTGTTTCATGCATTGGCCAAAGTGCTAAAAGGCAAAGGTCTTTCTACTGCTGTGGGTGATGAGGGTGGTTTTGCACCTAATTTACGTTCCAATGTGGAAGCGGTCGACACCATTTTAGAAGCTGTCCACCAAGCCGGTTACAAAATTGGTGAGCAGGTTTATTTGGGTCTTGATGTCGCCAGTTCAGAGTTCCACAAAGATGGCCTGTATCACCTGACTGGTGAAAACAAACAATTGACCTCAGAACAGTTCACTGACTTCTTAGCTTCCTGGGTCGATCAATACCCCATCATCAGCATTGAGGATGGTTTGGATGAGGCTGACTGGGATGGCTGGAAGCACTTGACCGATAAACTGGGTAAAAAGGTTCAGTTGGTCGGTGATGATTTGTTTGTTACCAATACGTCCATCTTTAAAGAAGGTATCGATAAAAACATTGCCAACTCCATTTTGATTAAATTCAATCAAATTGGCACCCTGACCGAAACATTGGACGCCATTGATTTGGCTTATCGTTCTGGTTATACCGCGGTGATTTCTCACCGTTCTGGTGAGACCGAAGACAACACCATTGCTGACTTAGCGGTCGCCACCAGCGCCACCCAAATCAAAACAGGATCCTTGTGTCGTTCTGATCGTATCGCTAAATACAATCAATTACTGCGCATCGAAGAGCAGTTAGGCAGCCAAGCTAAATATGCTGGCAAAGCCGCTTTTGATTTGTTGAAAATTTTATAATCTTGGATCGCCGGCTACCCACCGGCTTTCACCCTCCTCATACTCTTTGCAATGTTTCCACGCAGAATTGCGTATGTTTTTTGTAGTCTCAAATCTTTAAAATACCGCCTTTACATTAACAACAGGCTTTCTGATGAGCGATAAAATTTTAGATTTGATTAAAGAAGAAAATATTGACTTTGTTGATTTGCGTTTTTGTGACACTGGCGGCAAAGAGCATCACGTTACCTTGCCTGTTTCACAGGTTGATGAAGAGCTGTTTGAAGATGGTAAGATGTTTGATGGCTCGTCAATCAGTGGCTGGAAAGGCATTAATGAGTCTGACATGGTATTGATGCCAGATCCAGAGACTGCTTTTGTCGATCCATTCAGCCAATATCCAACCCTGGTCATACGCTGTGATATTTTAGAGCCAAACACCATGCAAGGCTATGAACGTGACCCGCGTTCGATCGCTAAACGTGCTGAGGCCTATCTACAACAATCTGGTATTGCGGACACTGCTTTTTTTGGACCTGAGCCTGAGTTTTTTGTGTTTGATGGAGTCAGTTGGAAAACTGATGCCAATGATTGTCGTTATGAGATTTATTCTCGTGAAGGTGCCTGGGAATCTGGCGCTGACGCTTCAGAAAACACGGGACACAGACCTCGTGTTAAAGGCGGTTACTTTCCTGTACCTCCCGTTGATTCTCTGAATGATTTGCGTTCTGCCATGTGTAAAGTGATGGAGGGCATGGGTTTAGAAATTGAGGTTCACCATCATGAAGTAGGTACAGCAGGTCAGTGTGAAATTGGTGCGAAATTCAATACCTTGGTGAAGAAAGCAGATGAAGTGCTGATGATGAAATATGCGGTACACAATGTGGCTCATGATTATGGTTATACCGCAACCTTCATGCCAAAACCCATCGTTGGTGATAATGGCAGCGGTATGCATGTACATCAATCGCTCAGCAAAGGTGGCGAAAACTTGTTTATGGGTGATGGCTACGGTGGTTTGTCAGAAACTGCTTTGCATTACATCGGTGGTATTTTTAAACATGCCCGCGCTTTGAATGCTTTTGCCAACCCATCAACCAACTCCTATAAACGTCTGGTGCCAGGTTTTGAAGCACCTGTGATGTTGGCATATTCAGCACGTAACCGTTCTGCATCAATTCGTATCCCATTTGTGAACAATCCGAAAGCTCGTCGCATAGAAGTGCGTTTTGGTGATCCTATGGGTAACCCTTATTTGATGTTTGCTGCCATGATGATGGCTGGTCTTGATGGTATCAAAAATAAGATTGACCCAGGTTCAGCTATGGATAAAGACTTATATGACTTGCCAGCTGAAGAAGCCAAGAGCATTCCAACAGTTTGTCATTCATTAGACCAAGCCCTGGATGCATTAGATAATGACCGAGACTTTTTGAAAGCCGGTGGCGTATTTACCGATGATGTGATTGATGGTTTTATCGCTCTGAAACAAGCCGATGTCGATCGCATCAGAATGAGCACTCACCCTGCTGAATTTGATATGTATTACTCACTATAATAATCACTCATATCTTGAAAAGCAAAAGGCCGGTGTTGATGTACTGGCCTTTTTGCATTCCTTCACAAAAAACCATCGCCAGTTCCTGATTTGTTGTTTAAAATAAATTCACTATTAATAACAAGAGGAGAAACTTATGGGAATGATGGCTGAGTTTAAAAAATTTGCGGTCAAAGGCAATGTCATGGACATGGCCGTGGGTATCATCATTGGTGCCGCTTTTGGCAAAATTGTATCGGCATTTGTGAATGGTGTGATGATGCCACCATTGGGGCTTCTGATTGGAGGTGTTGACTTTTCAGATTTGGTTTTGGTACTTAAACCAGCCACAGAAACTGCCGAAGCTGTCACCTTACAGTGGGGTGCCTTTTTACAAACCACCATAGATTTTCTGATTATTGCGTTTGCGGTTTTTATGATGGTTAAGTTCATGAATAATTTGCAGAAGAAAGAAGAGGAACAACCAGCGGCTCCACCTGAACCTTCGAATGAAGAAAAATTGTTAACTGAGATCAGAGATTTATTGAAAGATAAATAATCATTTGGTCATTTTCTTACTGTTTCAATCAAGGGCTGTTGAAAACCATAACAACAGCCCCACTTTGTTTTTTTAATCCACTGGATAAGACATACATGAGCGAGTCATACCCGTTGTTATTGAAACAATTAGAGGCCTTGTTGTCTGTAGAGCATGATGTTCAAGCCAATGCTGCCAACTTATCAGCTTTACTGTATCACAACCTGGAACAAGTCAATTGGCTGGGCTTTTATTACCAACAAGGGGAACAACTGGTTCTTGGTCCATTCCATGGTCAACCAGCCTGTACTCGTCTTGAAATAGGCAAAGGTGTTTGTGGCACCGCTTTTGCCAACTGTAAAACAGAAGTGGTCGCAGATGTGCATCAATTCGATGGCCACGTAGCCTGTGATGCTGCTTCCGAATCAGAAATTGTGATCCCTTTTTATACCCAACAAATCAACGGTGTACTGGATGTGGACAGTCCAATTTTGAATCGTTTTGGTGATGCTGAGAAAGACTTTTTTGAAGCTGTGGTTTTAATTTTTGTTGATTCAATCTGCAAAAATTGATGACCAACGATCTATTCATTAATTGATGAATTGCAGCTATAATTATTGAAAAAAAGCAGCGGATTTTTTATGTCATCTACTCATGAACCCAATTCTCGAACTGAAGTCGTACGTGATACCATCGTTTTACAGCTGAAACTAATTGTTGATGGCTTACGTGATTTGGCGTTAATGCCAATTTGTTTTTTTGCGGCTATTTTTGGTTTGATTAAACACAGTGAGCGGCCTGGTCGTTACTTGTATCGCGTACTCAGTTATGGCAGGATGAGTGAGAAGTGGATAGGTTTATTTGATGATGCCAATAAGGATACGATGGAACCTATCAAGTACGAAGGTAAAAACTTTGACGATTTGTTACAAAAAACTCAAACCGCTTTTGAGTCTAAATACATCGACCCGGAAAAAAAAGATTTATTGGTCAAAAAATTAGACGCCGCCTTGAATGAAATCAATGGCAAACTCAATAAAAACAAACCTGACAACTCATCTGAAGCCACTTAAGTCAAGCAAATGGTCTCCATTAATTCTGCCATTTTAAATGGTTTGGTGATGATGTCTTCGATGCCCTGAAGTTCACAGGTGTTTTTCAACTCCCTGGACACATCTGCTGTCATGATAATGGCTCGTGTCTCTATGCCAGCTTGACGACACAATGTGATGAATTCGATACCTGTTAGGTCTGGCAAGTGATAATCCACCAACAACAAGTCATAGTTGGACCTTTTGATACCTGCCAATGCGTGATTGGCATCGTCAAATACATCCACCCAATGACCCTCTTTTTCGAGTAGTTCAATTAACAATTGCTGGTTGATTGGGTTGTCTTCAACCACCAATACATGCAGCTGTCCACCTGACCTGGAAACTTTAGTTTGGGTCACCGGCTCAGTTACTTCAGATGTAAATAATTGCTCCAATTTTTGCAATGAACAAGGAACATCAATCACTCCATAAGTTCCCGCCTGATAGCTTTGGTGTTGATAAACTGGTTTGATAAGGTATACCTTTTTCAATTCTCGGTTGGCATTGGCAATGATTTCACTGTGATCTTGGTTTTCATCATCAAGGATAAAAATGACATCACAATCATCAAAATTCTCCGTTTTCTGGATTCCATTGATGGCTAACCCATTTTCAAAAGCCTTCTTTAGCAGTCTATGATGGCTGTGTACCTGTACCTTCTGGCCACGTAACACGATTCTCTGTTTTTCTGCCTGCTCAAGTGGAATACAGCAATTGACTGTAGTACCCATCCCCGGTTCGCTGATAATTTCCAAAAAGCCATCCATTTTTTCCACCAACTGTTTGACAATGCTTAAGCCCAAACCTGTACCACCATATTTTCTGGTGATCGAGCTGTCTGCTTGTGAGAATGGTTCAAACAGTTTGTCTAACAATGCCTCATCAATACCAATCCCACTGTCATTAACAGTGATAACCACGGCATCACCTGCCTGATTGGGTTGTATCATTAAACTCACTTCTCCTTTGCTGGTGAATTTAAAAGCATTGCTCAACAGATTCATCATGATTTGTTTCAATCTGACTGAATCAGCCATTCTGTGAGGTGCCAGTTGTGGGCTGAAATCCAACCAAAACAGTATTTTTTTATTCTTGCTAACTGAAACAAAGGATTTAACCACCTCATCTGCCAATAAATGTAAATTAACTGGTCGGTTTTCCAGTACCAATTCACCCGCTTCTATTTTTGACAAATCAAGAATATCATTGATAATATGCAGTAAATGTTCTCCTGATTCTGCCACCGCTGAGGCATATAACCGCTGTTCCTCATTCAACTCAGTATCCAATAACAATTCATTCATCCCCAAAATACCATTCATCGGCGTTCGCACCTCATGCGAAACTTGTGCCAGGAAATCACTTTTGGCTTTGTTGGATGCGTTCGCCTGTTCAGCCAAATCGTTGACTTCTTCAAATAAGCGGGCATTTTCCAGAGCCAGAGATGATTGGGTGGCATAAGCTCGTGCCAAAGATATGTCTTTGGGTTTGAAACCACCTTTTTCCCTGAACAGTTGAATGAGACCTAATTTTTCTTCTGAATGGCTGAATAAAACCCACAATCTTGAGCCTTGATTAAGTGACTCAATGAGGTGTTTCTCATTATTTTCGTACATACCAATTGCCCGGCTACCCAGTTCATTTTTTTCCAGCTTATCAAGGGAGTTATCACTGAAAATTTGGTAATGGTTTTGGCTGTTCCAATAACAAACTTCAACCTGATCAGCCCCTACTTTATCCTTGATTTGTTTCTTTATTTTGGCCAATAACTCATCAATTTCCAATGAAGAAACCAATGATGTGGTTAAAGATAATTGAGTTTCTGCGAAGGCCTGTTTTTCTTTGGCCTGCTCAATGGTGGCATTGTACTGCCAGCGCTTTTTATAGAGATAAATCAACAATCCCAATAACAACAAACCACTCAATACATACAAGAGATAGGCCAAGTTGCTTTTCCAGGGCGGAGGTAAAACAATAAATTCAACAATGACTGGCTCTGACCAAGGTTGGCCTTGGTTGCCGCCTCTGACCTGAAACTGATAAGCTCCTGGCACCAACTGATGAAACGTTAGGTGGTTTTGTCCACCTGCTGATATCCACGCTGATTCTGGCTGCAATTTATATTGGTATTGATGCAGGTTTGGTTTAGCATAAGACATTAATTGATAAGCAAAAGTCACACTGCCGTAATTGTAATCAAGTGTTTGCACTGCCGGTATGACCGCATCATTTAAGGACATTTCAGTTAGCTGGATTGTTGGCGCAATTTTGGGTTGATGGTCAATTGAGCGATTCAAATGAACAATGCCAGCGTCAGTAAAAATCATGATTGAGCCATCGTACATTTGTAAAATTCTGATGATTTCATTGCTGGGTAGGTTGTCATCCACCCGCAAGGTTTCAATGACTTGATTACTTTTCGGATCAACCACAATGACCCCATTGTTAGAACCGAGCCACAGCTGTTCATTAAACAACTGGATAGAATCAACAAATTCCGAGGATACCTGGCTGTTGATTTGGCTGGTGTCTTGAACCACTAAGTTACCATCTACATTGCTATATTTTAAAACTTTACCATTAGAAATTAACCATACCTCACTCTTTTCCTGGTCAAGCCAAATACTGTTAAAGCCCTCATCAGATTCTATTAGTGTGGAGAACTGTCGTGTATCTTTATCAAAAATTTCCAGCCCTCGGTTACCAACCAACCAAACTTGTCCCTCATTGTCCATTTCACTACCCAGTAAAATGTCATTGAGTTTGTCCTGATGTTTGGCAATTTCCAATGTAGCCTTGTCCACACTATATATGGAGCGCTCTCCATACACGCCAAAATAGAGTTTATCAGTGGTTTCAATCAACCCGGTTACACCACCATTCAATTCAGATGAAGTGATGTGCATAAATTGATTACTGGCTTGGTCAAAGACATGTAAACCATTGATCGATGTCGCCCAAAAGCGGTAGTCTGAATCCTGATAAATAGCCAACACCACTTCTGGCAATTGGTGGCTGACTCCATAAATCTTACTTTGAATCAACTGCCCTTTTTGATACCGATAAACCAGGATGTTTTGAGACATTTCATTGTTAATCCACAAGGTATCATCAAAATTTCCATGATCACTCAACACGGTATGAATGCGATTATCAGTTTTTTCCGGGTCTTGAAATGGCAGGTAAATATCAAAATCATCCCAACCATAATTTAGTTTGATGACGCCGTTTTCATCCGTAGCTAGCCAGATATTTCCCTCGCGATCTTCAAACACGCTGCGTACGTTCAAATTTGCCAGTACTGGCTTACCTTTCTGTACAAACCTAATTTGTGTCAATTGATTGTTCTTCAATAAAAACAAAGCTCCACGCGTTGCCAACCACAAATGACCTTGCGAATCTGCCAACAGACTTCTGACCGTATGTCTATCTCCCATCAGGTCAATGATGTCCTGATCGGACACCAATTGTTCAAAGTTTGCTGACTGGGGATTGAAACGGTACACTCCCTGGTAACCAGAGGCATAAATTTGATTATCTGGTGAGACCGTTATGGCATACATTCTGGCCGTTCTTTGATCCTGCGGGTCAAAATCTATGGCATAACTTTCAGCCTTGCGGGTTTTCGGGTCAATCTTGAAAATGGTTCCTGCTAAAGTCGCTACCCACAAGTAACCCTGCTGATCTTTTTTGGCATCAAAGAAGCGAACATTGCTTAGCCAGTTGGTATTTTCCGGTGTGTAATGTGTAAAAGTCTGACTTCCCTTTTCAAAGACCGATATACCATGGTCAAACTGAAAAATCCAAACATTTAGATCATCATCTGAAGCAATACCAAACACCACTGAATGTTCTATACCCGTATTTTCCCCCTCAGCCACAGGCACCATAGAAAATTGGCGTTTTTCCAAATCAAAACGTGCCAGGCCGATATCATTCAAACTGATCCACATCTCTTGCTGTGATAGGTGAAACAAAGAAATTTGGTTGGCCGGTAAAGAGTTGGCCGACAAAGTATCCTGTTTGAAATTATGGAATTTTTGACTGTCGAAACGACTGAGCCCACCATGTGTTCCAAACCACATAAAACCATCTGCGTCCTGACCAATTTGTGTGACTTTGTTGCCGACCAGTCCTTCGTACACGTCAAACTGGGTGATGTTGACATAACGTAAATTTTTTGAAGATGCCAAAGCCAGTAAACAAAACAGTGACAAACACAGCATTAATGCAGCTTGATGAATGCAGTTTGTTTTGCGAAATTTCATACCTTTGAATCAGATCAGTTGACCAGCATTTACCTTAGCACAAAAGCACAAATTGAGCTATTTTGTTTTATTAGCGCTTGTACCTGTTCCTTCTTTGACCCATGCTATAATCACAGCTTTTTGTAGGCATACGTGAATCAAATATTGCAAATTCAAGAAATGCGTATGAAACTAATTAAACGGGACAAACTAAAATAACCAAAACATGAATCAATTAAAATCTTTTGCCAAAGGGCAATGGCACATTGCCAAAAAAGGATTAAAACCTTGTCACCATGCCATCACCGGCGAAATCATTGCTCAAATTTCCAGTGCCGGGCTCGATTTTTCGGGCATGTTGGATTATGCCAAATCAGTAGGACAACCTGCTTTGGCTAAAATGACTTTTCATGACCGTGCTTTGATGCTCAAAGAATTGGCTTTGTACCTGATGTCACGCAAAAAAGAATTCTATGCGCTTTCTGCCGCCACTGGAGCCACCAAATTGGATTCATGGATTGATATTGATGGCGGTATTGGTACATTGTTTGTGTATTCAGGTAAAGGCAGGCGTGAAATGCCGGATCACCATATTTTGTTGGATGGACCGCCTGAACATATTTCTAAAAACGGTACATTTTTAGGACAACACATCTGTACTTCATTACAAGGTGTGGCTGTGCATATCAATGCTTTTAATTTTCCTTGTTGGGGCATGTTGGAAAAATTGGCACCAACTTTGTTGGCAGGCGTACCTGCCATCGTCAAGCCTGCATCTGACACGGCCTATCTGACAGAATTGATGTTCAAGGCAATGATAGAGTCTGGGCTTTTACCACCAGGTTCAGTACAATTGATTTGTGGTTCAACCGGCAACTTGCTTGATTTATTGACCTGTCAGGATGTGGTGGCATTTACCGGTTCAGCCTCGACAGGCCAATACCTGAAGTCACGCCCCAACATCATGCAAAATTCAGTACGTTTCACCATGGAAGCTGATTCATTAAATTGCTCCATCCTGACACCAGATGCCACACCTGACACACCAGAGTTTGATCTATACATCAAGGAAGTGGTCAAGGAAATGACTGTGAAATCAGGACAAAAATGTACAGCTATCCGTCGAGCCATTGTACCAACAGCTTTGGTCGGCGCTGTTACTACAGCTTTACATGACGCGTTATCAAATATCATTGTGGGTGATCCATCACATCAAGGTGTACAAATGGGCTCATTAGCCAGTCTGGCACAACAACAAGAAGTGCGTGAGCGGGTTACTGAATTACGTCAAAGCTGTGATTTGCTCTTTGGCAATCCTGAACAAGTGAATGTCGTAGGTGGAAGTGATCAGCAAGGCGCTTTTGTCTCACCCATCTTGCTGTTAAACCCCAAACCATTAGTCAATCATCAAGCCCATGACATCGAAGCGTTTGGCCCGGTTTCTACTTTGATGCCCTATGATTCATTAGACGAAGCGGCTCAATTGGCTAATTTAGGTCAAGGTTCGCTGGTGGGTTCTATCTTTGGACATGATGATGACAAGGTCTGTGAATTGGTGAACAAAACAGCCTGTTTCCATGGACGAATGGTATTGATAAACCGCGATTCAGCTGATGAATCTTCAGGTCATGGTTCACCATTGCCTCATTTGATTCATGGCGGTCCAGGTCGTGCTGGTGGCGGTGAAGAAATGGGTGGTGTACGGGGAGTCAAACATTATATGCAAAGAACTGCCATTCAAGGTTCACCTACCACTTTGATGAAACTGACTGAAAAGTACATGCCCAAAGCAAAAACATCAGAACCACCCAAGCATCCGTTCAAATTGCACTATGAGGAATTGGCAGTCGGTCAAGCCATTACTACGGACAGTCGAGAAATCACCCTAGCGGATATAGAAGCTTTTGCTGATTTATCGGGCGACCATTTTTATGCACATATGGATGAAGCCGCTGCAGCCAGAAATCCATTTTTTGATGGCAGGGTGGCTCACGGCTACTTTTTGGTTTCTATGGCAGCCGGCTTATTTGTCTACCCAGATGAAGGTCCGGTGTTGGCTAATTATGGCTTGGATGATTTGCGATTTACTGAACCTGTATATCCGGGAGATGTCATCACCATCCAATTAACCTGTAAACAAAAGTCATACCGACGCGGTAAAGGCTATGGCGAAGTTCGGTGGGATTTACAGGCGACCAATCAGGATGACGTGGTGGTAGCTGCCTATGACATATTAACCATGGTTGCCTCAAACACTGAGCCATTTGAGGAATAAATATGTCTTTACTCGCTAAATTTATTTTGAAAATACTCGGTTGGAAAGTCATTAATGAGCTACCAGCAACCCAAAAATATGTATTGATTGCTGCACCACATACCAGTAATTGGGATTTTCCTTTGGGACTGACTGTAAAATTTTCCCAAAAGATTAAGCTTAACTACCTTGGTAAAGGCGCTTTGTTTAAATCTCCTTTTGGCTGGTTCTTCCGAGCATTGGGAGGTATTCCGGTATATCGTAAACAAAAACTTAATATGGTTGACCAAATGGTGGCCGAGTTTAAACAGCGTGAACACATGATACTTGCAATGTCTCCGGAAGGTACACGCTCTTATCTGGATTATTGGAAATCAGGTTTTTATCACATTGCCCATAAAGCAAAAGTTCCTATTGTGATGGCCACTTTGGACTTTGGTAATAAACTGGTAAAATTGGGCAATGCCTTTATGCCCTCAGGAGACATTCAAGCAGACATGAAAATCATCCGAGCCTATTTCGAAAATGTCAAAGGGAAAAAACCACAGAACCAAGGCCCTATCGAAATAAAGCCGGAATCTTAACCATAAAAAACCAGCATCTAAAATGCTGGTTTTTAACAACCTTGAAATTTAAAAACTAGCGAAAATCACTCACTTGTGAAGACAATTCTGTGATTTCAAACCCATTAATCTCCATCTGCACGGGTACCAAATCTGTTTGGTTTTTCAGTTCCAATTGCTCAACAGTATAAGGTGCTTTCAGGCCTGATTGCTCGATTAAATTGATCGGCAACTCAAAACTCATCGCATCATCACCCGTATTTAACCATTTGGCTGACATCATCAGAGCAATCGGTTGTTTATCACCTGAATGATCCGTGCCATACAAAATACCGCGGATTTCATAACGAGCTGGCAAAGCATTTTCTATACCAACGCTGATTTGCTTTTCATCCATACCCAGACTTCCAGAAAATCGAGCAGTCGCCATATTGACTGCAAAAGCGGTAGAAGCATCACGCATCACTTTAAGGCCATTAACTTGTGACTCAGTAACGGTGTGCACTTCCCACAAACCACCTTGCAATGATTGACCTTGCATTTTGGGAATAACCGCCTGATAACCTCCTTGTTGGTCTGCTTTAAATTTTAAATCAGCCACCTTTTCACCCAGTGGGTTGGTCAAATATCCGTCGACCTTCATCGCTTGTACGGACTGATTAGTTTCTATGGCTGTTATTATCACCACGTCAGCACCACTGTCATATCTTTGGTGAGTGGTTGATAATTTCAAAACATGTTCACTTTCAGGCTCAAAAACATGTAGCACATAGTTTGTATTGGATTTTGTCAAACCATTAAGTTTTACCAACAGAAAATTTCCTGGTTGTGCTTCAACTTTGAAGGCAACGGTATGTTCGCTGACTGGCATACCGGTTGCTTTCAATTGATTAGCATCAACAAAAACAGCAGGTTCTATTGTGTGCCCCTTGATTGATAATTCAAGTTGCTCTGCCGCGACTGATTTAGTCTGCGCTGAAACGTCCAGTGGATTAATTCTGATGATGGCTATTTCAGAAGTTAATGGTATTGTTAATCCTTTGCTTAATTCATTGGCATTGGTATCTAACCAAAACTGTTTTGATGCCACCGCAAATCCCTGATTTTGATACTCAATACCAGAAGTACCTAACAATGGTTGGTTATAACTGATGGCAGGTTGTTCTGATTGCCTTGATTTATTAACAAATTGGCTGGTGTCGACTAAAGCTTGTTGAACTGGCTGATTGACCCAACTGATTTCTGCATGTGCTAAGCCACAGAATGACAGCAGCAACAGATTTATTTTCATTGATTTTTTCATGATCTTCTCCTGTTTATATGTCATTTCTTAAAATGGTATCTAAACCAAAACATTTGCGTCTGCTTTGATTGTGGCTGAGTGGCTCACCACCACTCATGCGAGAGGTATCATAAAACCAGGTCGTGCCTGCACCTGATTGTGAGGAACATTCCAAAAATCCATCAGAACAAGAATTCAACCAGGCTTGTGTGACTTCTAGTCCTAAATTCAATGAATACCCACCACAGTAAGAGTCTCCATCGAAAATCGATGTTTCGACATCAGTGCCAACCACATTCCAGAAACCTTTTGGCAAGGCTGGACGACCTGAAGTCCCCAGTAGATAATTGTTGTTGTAATAGTCCATCCATGAAGTTTGTTGCATCCTTACCGCATCGCTTTTATACCCAAGCAACCAACCTAAAGCAGATTCAAACACATTGCCTTGCATCACGGCATTCGCCAATGGTGTTCCTTTGGAAGAAGGCGCCAATGCATTGACCCAACGAATTTTACTGATGATGTTGGGATAACGACTGTCATAAGTCGGATTGGACATAATCCAACGCATCACATTACCACCATTAGAATGGGTAATTACCACCATGTCAGTGATGTTTTTGCTGTTGATAAAATTCGTCAACTGACCAGCCAAACAACCAGCAGCAGCACTGTCCCACATGTACTTTTCAAAGTTACAATTAATCACCACATAGTTGCTTTGATTAGGCAGTCCTTGTCTGATTGAATTGATGTTATCCCATTGCCAATAGTCACTGGCTGCATTGGTTTGATGACCGGTTCCATGAACAAACGCCACTCCGGTATTTGATAGGGCCACAGTCGACCACATAAACAGGCACACAAATGCCCACTTGCTTGCTTTCATATACTCACCTCTTTCTTGTATTAGTAAAGTTTTCATAGTGTCCTGCCACTCTTTGTTGACTTTTTTGGACACCTTTATTATTTTTAACACACAATTAACAAAATTTCAAACGTTTGTTTGAAATTAATTAATGATTAATAATCACTACCTTTTCACAATATTTATATTCTAGAAGCGTTTAAATATCGCTTACCTCGATAATTCACTAAAAATTTATTTAATTAATGGGTAATTGATGTAAACTACATCGTTGGATATTTATTCAAAAAAAGCCTTGGAGTGACTATGAACAAATTAACAAAATTAATAACTGTTTTGATTTTTGCCCTGGCAATGACTGCTTGTAAAAAAGACGATGTCAAGCCAACCACAGATGACAACAACACTGACACCACACCTGTAGTCGATACCACGCCTGTGCGTACCGATGGTCTGATTTGTTGTAGCCCTGAAGACTTAGACAACCCTGACAGTTTATTGTCACAACGCGTTGTTTACTTTGATTACGACATGGCGACCATTCGTTCCGAATTTCGTGAAATGTTGTCTTTACATGCGCGTTACCTGAGTGAAAACCCATCGGCTCGTATGACCATTGAAGGTCATGCAGACGAAAGAGGTTCAAGAGAGTACAATCTGGCTCTGGGTGAGAAAAGGGGTTATGCAGTGGCTAACCTATTACGTGCCCAAGGTGCTGGTGAAGGACAAGTTGTTGTAGTCAGTTACGGTGAAGAAAGACCAGATGCCACTTGTAGTGACGAGTCTTGCTGGTCGCAAAACCGTCGTGGTGTGATTGTTTACACAGCTAAATAAGTTTGGCTGATAAACTTTAACCACAAAAGTTTGTCCAAAAACCCGGCTTATGTCGGGTTTTTTACATTTTCAGAGGGCTTTGTTCAAATAACAGACTCAAGCTCTATCAGTTCGGGAGATTAATATGAAATACATCTTATCAATCAGCTTATTGTTACTCACTCAAATGGTCGGAGCTCAAAAGTTATCGATCCAGGAAAGGCTTACTAAACTTGAGCAGTCCTCAGGTGGACAAAGCAATGTCGCTGATCTGGTGATCCAAGTTCAGCAATTACAACAACAAATTGCCCAATTGCAAGGCACCATTGAAGAGCAAAACTTCCAAATCAATGAACTCAAGGAACGACAAAAAGTGTTGTATGTGGATATGGATTCCCGACTTGCAGAATTGGAAAAAAATAAACTGGCAAGCACCGGAAATAACAACAATGAGTTGGTAGTGGACAGTGCCATTGAAGACAACAGCGCAACATCAGCGGCAATAACCATAGCTGAGCCCGTAGTCAGAGAATCAGTTAATGCAGAATTGACCACAAGCACCATGAATCAAGGTGACATTAACGCCACCAGTACCCAATCTGATCCAGCCATACAACAACAATATCAAAATGCATTTAATGAACTTAAAGCCGGTCGCTTCAATGAATCTTCACGGTTGTTTGAAGATTTTATTCAACAACATCCCAACCATCAGCTGACTGATAACTCTTATTATTGGTTGGGCGAAAGTTATTATGTGACACGAAATTATCCTTTGGCACTAGCAGCTTTTCAAAATCTGGAACAGCAGTTTCCTCTAAGCAGCAAGTTGGCAGATGCTTTGCTCAAGATAGGCTACACTTATCACGAGCTTGAAGATTATCAACAAGCCGAACAGGCATTGACAAAAGTAGTGACATCGTTTCCGAATCAATCAGTGGCTCGTCTGGCACAAAATCGCATCAACTTGTTAAAAAGAGAAGGCAAAATCAATTGAACACTGCTCGTGAAAACCAATTAAAAATTTTTGAAATCTTTCATTCTTTACAAGGTGAAAGCAATTTCGTTGGTTTACCCACTGTATTTATCCGACTCACAGGATGCCCGCTGCGTTGTCGCTGGTGCGACACCGAATATGCCTTTCATGGCGGTTCCTGGATGAGTTTTGATGACATCATATCAGAAGTCAAAAAGTACAACACACCCTATGTGTGTGTGACAGGTGGTGAGCCTTTGGCCCAAAAAAGGGCATTTAAATTATTGGATCAACTGGTTAAGAACGGTTTCACAGTGAGCCTTGAAACTGCTGGCTCAATCAGTGTGGCCGAAGTCAATCCAGCAGTGCACAAGGTGGTTGACATGAAAGCACCAGGTTCTGATGAATGTGAGAAAAATGATTATCAGAACTTAACTATACTGAGCGAAAAAGATCAGGTTAAATTTGTGATTGCTGACGAAGTGGATTATCAATGGGCCAAAAACTTAATTGAAACGAATAAGCTGGATAAACGGTGCCAACTCTTAATGTCACCTGTCGCTGGCGAACTGTCACCGACCACTTTGGCGGATTGGATTCTGCAGGATCAATTACCTGTCAGGTTTCAAATTCAATTACATAAATTACTGTGGGGAGACACTCCGGGAACATAAAATTAATTAAGGATGAATCCAATGAAAAAGAAATGTGTTGTACTGTTATCTGGTGGTTTAGATTCTTCTACCTGTTTGGCCGTTGCCAAAGACCAGGGTTATGACTGTTATACCTTATCGATAGATTACGGACAAAGACATGTGGCCGAGCTCAAGGCTTCAGAAAGAATTGCTCAATCATTGACAGAACATCCACATAAAGTGGTGCAAATCAACCTGAATGCCATCGGTGGCTCAGCTTTGACCGACAACAACATTGATGTGCCAGAATATGGTCAGTCCAAACAGGCCATTCCAGTGACTTATGTACCTGCCAGAAACACCATCTTCCTATCTACCGCATTGGCATATGCTGAAGTGGTTGGTGCGCAAGCCATTTTCATCGGCGTGACTGCTGTGGACTATTCAGGTTATCCTGATTGTCGAGCCGAATATATTGCGGCTTTTGAAACCATGGCCAATTTAGCAACCAAAGCTGGTGTTGAAGGACAAAAACTGGAAATCATTACCCCATTAATTGATTTAAGCAAAGCTTCAATCATTAAGTTGGGGCATGAGTTGGGTTTTGATTACGGATTAACCGTCAGCTGTTACAACGCCAATCAGGTAGGTGAAGCTTGCGGTCACTGTGACTCCTGTCATTACCGTAAACAAGGGTTTGAAACCGCTGGCATCACAGATCCAACCAAGTATGTTTGCAGGTAGATGACTCAGGCCATTATTACTCAACTTATCAGCTATCCAATCAAATCTTGTGCAGGCATTGAATACCAGATCATTCAAGTCAATGCTTTGGGTCTGGCAGGTGATCGACAGTGGATGCTGGTTGATGACAATGGTGTTTTTTTATCACAAAGAAAACACCCCTGTATGGCGCTGATTCAACCACAAATACAAGACAATAACCTGATTGTTAATGCTCCTGGTATGAATCAATTGGTGCTTGATGTCCAATCTGTTCAAGAACCTGTTGAAATCAAGGTATGGCAGGACAGCTTTTTAGCTCAAACTTTGGGTGAAACGGCCAATCAGTGGTTTTCCAAATACCTGGGCTTTACGGTCAGATTAGTACAATACACCAATGTCAGTCATCGTTTGATAGATCAAGAGTTTGCCCAAAGGCAGCAGCCAGTTGCTTTTGCTGATGCTTATCCAATACTTGTAACCCATGAGTCTACCTTGTCTCAACTCAATCAGCAGCTGAGCCAACCGGTCGATATGAGTCGATTCAGACCTAATATCGTGGTTTCGACCCAACAACCAGCCTGGGATGAATTAAACTGGCAACAACTCCAAACCACAGATTTACAACTTGATTTAGTCAAACCCTGTAGCCGCTGTGTGATGACAGGTGTGGAACAAACTTCTGGCCAACAAACAGGAGCCGAAGTTTTAAAAACTTTAAGCCAAAAGTTTGCTCATCAGGGCAAAGCCGTTTTTGGCGTCAATGCCATCCCCCAACTGAAAACAGGTGCTGGCACAAAGCTAGCTGTGGGAGCACAATTAACAATATGCCAAAATCCACACTGAAAACATCAACTGAGTAAAAAAAACCAATAAACCCAACACCAAAATTCGACCTCCAGATCTGTGGATGTACTGAACCTTGATATTCAAGCCTATGGCCGCCATAGCCAACAAAAACAACCACTTACTGATGGCAGCAACCAACATCGTTACGTCGGCAGGCAACCACCCCATTGAAGCTAAAAAACTTAACAACAAAAACACCCAAATAAAGGTTGGTATCAGGCTCAACCAGTGAATTTGTGAACCCGGCTCCTGATTTTTACCAGCCTGTTTACCGCTGAAAAATATCAACATCAACAACACTGGAATCAATAATAAAATGCGACACATTTTGATGAGCACAGCCATTTGTCCGGTTTCATCGTTGATACTAAATCCCGCAGCCACCACATGGCCCATAGATTGCAAGGTATTGCCAACCAATATACCGGCAGCATGGCCATCATCCTGAAAAAACTCAGAAGCCAGCCAAACCGTTACAAACACACCCGCAAAACCCAAAAAATTAACCAAAGCCACCACCAATCCTGCTTGAGTAGCTGGCGCTTTGACAATAC
The DNA here is from genome assembly GCA_020442635.1 of Lysobacterales bacterium. Classification (GTDB taxonomy): domain Bacteria; phylum Pseudomonadota; class Gammaproteobacteria; order Xanthomonadales; family Marinicellaceae; genus Marinicella. Next base: position 11,622 of record JAGRJR010000018.1, on the reverse strand, counting down.
TTTGTGAAGCCATTACCGCCGCAGATCCACAAATCCCCTGACCACTGGCCAGTAAACAGGCTTCCTTACTGCTAACACGTAAAAGCTTGGCCAGCAAAAAAGTAACTACAAAAGTAACGAGTAAACCAGCGATTACTAACCACAAACTATCGCTATCAACGGCCAATAATGCGGCTAAATCCAGTTGCGCACCGAGAAACGCTACGGCCACGGCTAAAGTATGAACCTCACACCATCGAATACCTGGTGTTAATTGCTTGCTGTTTCGACCCAAAATATTGGTGAGTACAAAACCCAATATAATTGCAATCAGGTTGGCGCTTAAGCTAACATAATTACTGATAAGGTACGCGAGCACCGCCAACAGGCTGGTCACAAGAAAACCGGGTATCAATTGAGTAAAAAAACGCATCATGCCATTTTAACCCATGCACAAGACAATGAATAATAAGCAACAAATTTTTGAGCAATTGAATGCCATTGCCCATGCAGAAGACCACCAAAAACAAGCACTGATTGACACCTTCAAAGCAAATCATCCGGAAGAAATACACTGGTTGGATATGATTGTATCCGAACCGAAAAGCAATTCAACCGATACTTACATACCCACCATTCCAAATTATCAAGTTATTAAAGTTATTGGCTCTGGAGCTAATGGCACAGTCTATCTGGCTACCAACCAATTACAACAACAAGTTGCCATCAAGACACCCAATGTTTGGTTAAGCGATGAACAAATTGCTCGATTCAAACACGAAGGTCAATTATTGGCCAGGTTGCAGCATCCGAACATTGCTCAGGTTCTTGATGTAGGAGAATTCAAAACAAATCAAGGTATCATGCCTTACCTGGTTCTAGAGTATATTGAAGGCATCAATATTGATGAATATGTGCAACAAAAACAGTTAGGCACACAACAGGTGGTTCACTTATTCCAAAGTGTTTTGGCGGCCGTACAGTTTGCACACCAAAAACAAGTCATTCACCGAGACATTAAACCTGATAACATCATTGTCGATGAGCAAGGCATTCCAAAATTACTTGATTTTGGCATAGCCACTCTGGATACTAATGCGACTTTTGCCATGACTCAACTCACCCATACTGGAGAAATTGTTGGAACACTTGCATACATGAGTCCCGAACAAGTATCAGGATCAGATGACATGGATTCCAGAACCGACATTTACTCCTGCGGTGTGGTGCTTTACCAACTCATCAGTGGCCGATTGCCCTATGAGGTAGATGCCAGCCAGCTGTTTTCTGCTATCAATAAAATTCTTAACGAAACACCCCAAAACATCACCCAGTTCAATGTGCAAATTGATGCTTCTCTGGCAGCGATTATTCATCATGCCATCGAAAAACAACCAACAAATAGGTTTCAAACCGCTCATGACTTCAATAAAGACCTAGATGCCTGGTTAAATAATGAACCAATTCAGTCACAACAACTGTCCAAATGGTACTGGCTCAAACAAGCTGCCAAAAATAATCGGGCATTGGTAACCGGTACAGCACTGGCTTTTTTGGGTTTGCTCACTGGTCTTGTCTTCGCCATTTCATTTGCGCTGAAGGAACAACAAGCCAGAACCCTGGCAGACCAAAAAGCCGAAGCCAACCGCCAGGTGGTGCAATTTATCAATGATTTGTTTGTTAATGCTGATCCATCAGAAAGTTTAGGAGAAAGTATAACGGTTAAACAAGTGATAGAAAGTGCACAATATTCGGTTGAAAACAATTTGGCTGATGATGCGGCTGTTGAGGCACAAATCAGATTGGTTCTTGGCAATGCTTTCGATGCCATTGAAATGTACCCATCCGCCATTGCACAATATAACCAGGGTTTGAATCGTATAGATGTTTCTGATGAACTGTTTTTTGAGTTATCCACGCAAAAACTTTCAAGTTTAACCAGTAATACCGAATTCGAATCATTGATGGCGGACATCAATCAACTTAAAAACAAACTGGCTGAATCCTCTATGTCCCCTTCACAGAAACAATCATTCACCAACAAAATCCTGTTGGAGGAAGCAGCCTATTACTCAACCAATACACAATCTGATCAGGCACTTAAAATACTCAAACAACTGAAGCAACAAGCTGATTTGGACTTTAATATGCAAGTTGCTGTGGATAAGAATTTGGGTTATATCCATCGCCAACTGGGTGAATCTGATCAGGCAGAAACCATCTTTCGACAATTACTCTCTGAGTGCCAAAATCGCTTGGGGCAAACCCACCCTATCACCCTCGACTTGGTACAGGAGCTGGCTTTGACTTTGCGACAAAAAAACCAGTTGGAAGAAGCCTTGGCACTGTATGAAACACTGGTACATGACACTGAAAAAAATTATGGCGAAAACAGCTTGTCCACACTGCTGGCAAAAATCAATAAAGCCACCGCTCATATGTATGCGGGTGAATTTGCCAAAGCAGATGAAATGACAGCGGGTTTACTGGAAAAAATGATTGAACATGTGGGCCCCATGCACCAATATACTCTGACCTTACGTAACATCAGAGGTGGTGCTTTAGACAATGTCGGTAAATGGGATGAGGCGCTTGCACTGTATCAGGAAACCCTCGATTTGTTTTTAAAATCTGAATCCAAAGACAACTTTCACATCATCAGTTTGCCACATAATATGGCGGTGATTTTGTTTAAGCAAAAAGAATTTAAAAAAGCCCATCAAATTTATTTTGAAACCAGGCCCAAATGTGAAGCCATTCTGACACTTGACCACCCCATGTGTGCCATCATGGCTGATGCCCATGCCGCTGTTCTGATTGAATTGGGTCAGCTTGATCAGGCAACGCAGTTATTGTCATATTCCAACCCAAAACTTATAGAAAAATATGGCGAAGATCACCCGAGGGTGAAATCTTCGAACGAAAGATTGGAATTATTGAAACAAAAAACACAACAGCTTAACTGAGGGATGAAAAGGAGAGTTTCAGTCAGGCTGTACTTCAAGCCACTTAAATCTTAATTTAGCACTTTCTTCAATGGTTTAAATCAATCATCCTTGGCCAGCATGGTGGCGTGCAATTTTATCACGCCACCCTCCAGATTCTTTACCGATTAGTCAGTGTTCCACAATCAGTGTTATCTATGCTACTTAATTGATGAACTTGCATGGAACCTGTTCCTAACCCACTTAAAGTCAAGTCATAACTGACTTCTGCCACTCGGCATTCATCCCAGGTCATGCTTAGTGAGCCCATTTCCAACTGGCTTACACCAGTTGAACCGGAGAATAACTCTGCCCCACGCAGACTTGATAAAACTGGCACATCAATGGTTTGCCCATTGACTGAACCAACTCCTGAAAACACCAATTGTCCACCATTCTCATCATAGGTGTACCAGGTCACTTCAGCTTGTTGTGTTCCGCCTCCTTCAAACATATACACTGTGTAGCCTTCTCCAACCCGTGTTGGATCAAACCAGGAGCCTGATATACCATTGGGTAAAATCTTGTTGGAGTTTCCACATTCATTTCCTGGTATTTCAATGGATTTCACAATATTAACCGAGCTGGTTCCCAATCCGCTCAAGTCAAACATCAACTCACCAGCATCACAGGCGTTAAAACTGACCATGGCAGAACCCACCACAGTCATTTGCACATTAGCTGGATTGAAAGCGGCACCAAATTGCCCACCTGAAGTGGTATAAATACTGGGGAAATCGATGACATTATCCTGATAACTGCCTACTCCCAGTAACCACAATGGATTACCATCTGCATTGGTTTTTCCATACATCAACACCCTTTCATCCGGCATCACCTGAAGACTGATGGTATGCTCTAATGCATCAACCACCTGCCAAACACCTGAAGATTTACTGTTTACATCATATGTGGTTACAGGGTCTGGGTCAGGATTACCATTACCGGCTCGACTGTAATGCATGAACTCTGTTGAAGCACCAACAAGTGTGCCACCACTGGTTTCATTAACCAGTAGGTCAGTGTCATTAAAAATCAAATTGCCACCAAACTGATCGTTACCTTCATTGGGTTCAAAAGACTCTATTTTTTGTTGTTGTACAAAATCACCATTGGTTTGTCTGACAAAGTGGTAAACTGCACCAACCGAAGGATCATTACTGGTAGCGCCGGTAGCACCTACCAACAGATCATCACCTTTAATGCGCACAGTAATCGCAAACTGGTCGTTAAATCGTGCATCATCAGCCTGAATCATCTGGGTTTCTTGCCATTGTCCCCCATTGTTTTCAAAAATTGAAACCGAACCTGTACCACCAGCTTGCACTGCCCCCACTGCCATAGTGGTACCATCTATTTCAATTTGATTACCTAAGTTTGAATTTCTGCTGTCATTGATGGTTTGACTTAACGACCAATTACCGCCCTGTTTTTCATAGACATAAACCCTACCAGCTGCATTGAGCGTTTGTTCACCCCAAGCGCCCACCACAATTTGACCATTTTCATAATCAAAATCCTGACCAAACAAATGAAAATTCTCACTTAGTTTTTGTGTTTGACTGAATCCTGAACCACTGTCCTCAAAAACATAAACACCGGTGCTGACTATAAATGAAAAACCAAAAATACTGTCATACTCATGGGCATGTACCAGCAGCACGTCACCTTCCAGCACCAATTGGCCTCCCATACCTCGACCATTACCTAAATCATCGGCTGTCAATGTTTCATCCAAAACCCAATTACCATTTTCAAAATGTGTCAAAAACACCCTGGAACCAGCATCAGTGCCTCCACCAGATAGGTTCATACCCGCTCGAAATCCAGCAGGCATACCAATGGCTAAACGACCATTGTCAAAAGCCAAACCGTAACCAAAACCATCACCTTCAACACAGCTGCCCGTCAAGTCGGCTGCTGTTAACGTGGCGATGGGCTCATATTTGCCAGCCACTTTTTCATAAGTAATCACTTCACCACAACTGTCAGGTGTGGTAGTAGCAGCCAAGCCATCAACAAAAGCACGTGGCCAGCTAACAACTAAATAATCATCTGCAAACACCATATTTACACCAAAATCTGAAGTTTCGGCAGCACTTGGTGCCATGTTTTCCACCACAGACCAGTCCTGAGCCATCAAAGGAAAACTCAGGAACAGTAACACAAATTTTCTCATCACATTCTCCAAAAAAATATATGCTGCAGTTTAGTCAGAAAGTCGGTTAAGCAAAACCCCCAAACCTGGGGGGTAAGGAATTTACGAAATGTAGTGGGAATGGGACTTTCTCGTGGTAAAATGCTTCGCTTTGTTTTCCACAGGCTAGTACCATGGTTGTGGATTTGGTTCAGATGACCTTGATTATCACTTTCATTTAATCAAGACTCTGGTGATACTTAGGTATTGAATCATTGATTTTTTTGGAGCAATTATGCTGAATACTTTTTACTCTGAATTTCTTGGTAACAGCCCAAGGTGGTTTAAAACAGCGATTTTGGTATTTCTAATCGCTTGCTATCCGTTAACCCTCATCTTAGGAAAAACAGTGATGGGCTGGGCTTTTATTGTTATGTTTATCATGACATTGGCACTCGCCTTAAAATGCTATCCTTTGCAGTCCGGCGGCTTATTGGCTTTAGCCGTATTGGCTTTAGGATTAACCACACCACATACAGTCTGGCACGAAATTGAAGCCAACCTCGGCGTCATCATGCTGTTGGTCTTTATGGTTAGCTTTATTTACTTCATGAAGCCTTTGCTGATCTATATTTTCGGCAAAATTCTCATGAAAGTGAAAAACAAGGTTGTTCTGTCTTTGATGTTCTCCATTTCTGCCGCTGTTTTATCTGCGTTTCTGGATGCACTGACAGTTATGGCCGTGTTAATTACTGTATTTGTTGCACTTTACGGTGTGTATGAAAAAGTTCACTCAACCATGAATGTGGACTATGACCACAATGAAGTCAAAGATCGTCAACAATTGGGTGGAGACACTTTGGAAGGATTCCGAGCCTTTATCCGCTCATTGGTTATGCATGGTGCCGTTGGCACTGCTCTCGGGGGGGTATGTACACAAGTGGGAGAACCACAAAACTTGCTCATCAGTGAAAAAATGGGCTGGGAGTTTGTCCAGTTTGCACTTGAAATGGCTCATGTGACCGTGCCAGTAGTGATCGCGGGTTTATTAACTGTCATTATATTGGAAGTCACCGGTAAATTTGGCTTTGGTGCTAAATTGGATGATGGCGTTAGAACCATTTTGGAAAACTATCTCAAAGCTGAAGACGAGAAACGAACCAAAAAAGAAACCTATGCTTTAATTGTTCAAGGGATCTGTGGCTTGTTGTTGATAGTCGGGTTAGCCATGCATTTGATGCAGCCTGGCATGATTGGCTTGGTACTGCTGGTTGTGGTTACTGCCATGACAGGTATCAACGAAGAACACCGCATCGGCCATGCTTTTGAGGAATCCTTACCTTTTGTTTCATTGTTATGTATTTTCTTTGTGATTGTTGGCATGATTCACGACTTACACCTGTTCAAGCCTGTAATTGACTGGGTGTTGGCAATGCCACTTGAAGCACAGCCTAAAGCTTTCTTCCTCGCCAATGGTATCTTGTCAGCCATCAGTGACAATGTATTTGTTGCCACTGTTTATATTAATGAAGTGAAAGCACAGTTTGATGCTGGCAACATCACCAGAGAACACTTTGACACCCTCGCGGTAGCAATCAATACAGGTACCAATTTACCCAGTGTGGCCACGCCTAATGGTCAGGCTGCCTTCTTGTTCTTGTTAACTTCAGCATTGGCTCCAGCTATTCGCTTGGGTTATATGCAAATGGTTTGGATGGCTTTACCCTATACAGTGGTATTAACCCTCGTGGGATACCTTTTCCAATAAGCAAGACTTTGATCTCTAAAAAAACCGGCACATTCACATGTGGCCGGTTTTTTTTGTGCTAAAATTTTTTACCTTTCAGATATATATTTAAACATGCAAAGCACCAAAGTATTGACCATATTAATTGCCTTTGTGGTACTGGCCGTGATCACACAACGTCAGACAACAATAATCAAGTTACCAGTTACCCATAAAAGTGACTTGTTTGAAAGCAAAAAAACTCCTAAAAAATATGACCAGCCTGATCAGGCTGCCTCCTGGTTGGCCAGCATGCGCCAAAGCCCGAAAGGCACTTCACCTGCACAATTAAATCTGCAAAATATTGAATTAATCAAACAAACCAAGGCACAAAAAACCAATCAGGATTTACCAGCTTTGCAGTTTGAAGAATTAGGTCCTGGGATTTTCGGTGGTCGTATCCGTGGTTTTGTGATTCATCCTGAGAGAGAGGGTCATTTATTGATTGGTGGAGTTTCCGGTGGTGTTTGGAAGTCCACCGATGATGGTTTGACCTGGGAGTCCAAATCCGACTTTCTGGCCAATATTGCTATTGGCAGTATGCTGATTGATCCAGATAATCCGGAAAAAGTGTATGTAGGTACTGGGGAGGGATTCTTTAATTTCGATGCTGCACAAGGCTATGGGATTTTTGTTACAGAAAATTTTGGAGAAACCTGGAGTCGCTTTGGGACTACAGAAAGCAGTGATTTTTATTATGTCAATCGCCTGGCGAAAGTTCCTGAAAGTAACACTTTTTTGGCAGCAACCAGAACCGGGATTTTTAAAACTGAGAATGATGGTAGTACCTGGAGTGAGGTCAGCGATGTCGTCACATCTGGTCGGGGATTTACTGACCTGAAACTCGACCCATCCAATCCTAATCATCTGTTGGCATATCATTTTGGCACTGAAAAAGTCAATTTACAGATAAACTCTCCCAATGATTTAAGTGGCGATTACGAAGCTATTTTGGCAGCATTTAGCCCTGATTTAAACAATTTAGGGTTAACAGGAGAAGTGTTGCTGGTAGCTGATGGTACCAATCCAACCAGAGATGGCTGTGAAGCGATTGAAAACGACATCAATGGCAAAATTGCACTGATAGAAAGGGGTGCTTGTAACTTCACTGTCAAAGTTAAAAATGCTCAGGATGCTGGCGCTATAGCAGTCATTGTTTTCAACAATACGGCTGAGGATCCTATCACCATGGGAGGAGATGACCCAGACATAAATATTCCTTCTGTCATGATTTCCCAAGATTTGGGTGAAGAGATAATAGATGCGACACAACCCGTTCAAGTCAACATTCAATTTCTACTGGATCGTTTTGTCATGCGTTCAACCAATGGCGGTGATTTCTGGACTAAACTGGATAACCACGGTTTGCCAGATATGGAAGTTGAGCGCATTGAGATTGCTTTTGGCAGTGATGGTAAAACCTACATTGCCGTTTCAACAGAACCTGAAGAAATCGATGAAGAAACAACACCAGGAACCATTGGTTTGTTTCGTTCAATTGGGTCCAGTAATACCAACTTCGTGAAAACAGATTCCAACACCAACTTTATCGAACGTCAGGGCTGGTATGATTTGGCAATAGCCGTTAATCCAGAAGACTCAAATCATGTTTTTGTGGGTGCAGTTGATCAATATGTCACTATTGATGGTGGTGTCAATATCAATAAAAATTCTGAATGGAATACCTTTATATTGAGTTTTAGAATAGAAGAGTATATTCATGCAGATCATCATGGCTACTTTTTCAGCCCACATAATAACAACCATATTTATGTTGTGAGCGATGGTGGCGTTTTCAAATCTGAAGATGGTGGCGAAAGCTGGTTTCATTTGAACAATGGACTGAATATATCACAAAGTTATGGCATAGCCGTTAGCCCTGATGGGCTTTATGTTAATTCTGGCACTCAAGACAACGGTTCTCAGTTATTTTTTGGCAACCAACAAGCATGGATTGAGTGGTCTGGTGGGGATGGTGGTTACAGTGCCTGGGATCAGCAACAGCCACAATATATCTACAGCTCAAGACCAAGTGGCAGTATGAGAGGTTCAAATAATGGTGGAAAAACATCAGTATCTATGAGTTTACCTGACACCGAAGGTGCAAGATTTATTCAGCCTTTTGTGCTGGATGAGAACAACGGTAACCGCATGTTGGTTGGTACTGATAATGTATTCTTCTCCAACAATGTCCGTTTTCTAAACAATGCCACCTGGGTAGATGTCACCGACACCATCAATGGTGCCGGGGTATCTGCTTTGGCATTTAATCCTCATACCTCTACCGTTGCTTATGCCGGCATGAGCAATTCAGCAGCGACTGGTGCCAATCAAATCGTAAAAATCACTGGTTTGGGTACAACTAACACCGTAACCGATATCGCACCTGCCAACACTTTAGGCGTGGCCGGTGCGGTGGTTACAGACATCAAAGTGGATACTTTTGATACTTCTGGTCAAACACTTTATGCCACCTTTGGCAGTTATCAATCAAACCGTATTTTGCGCAGTACAGATGGCGGTGTCAGCTGGAACAGTATTTCCAATAATTTACCCCATATACCTCTGTACCAGGTATTGAATGACCCTACCGATGACAATGTTTTATTTGTTGGCAGTGAATTGGGACTCTGGGTAGGCAAAAAGTCAGGTAACACCTATAACTGGACACAGTTTGATTATGGTCCAGCATTTACCCGTGTGATTGATCTGGTTTGGAACAACAACGCTTTATTTATTGGCACCCATGGTCGTGGTACATACAAAGCCACAAAACGACCCATTGATGTTGCTTTGATTAAGTTTATCGGCACCAATTCCAGTTGTGACGTGGACAATATCATGGATTTGGGCGAATCTGGAAAACTGATGATTGCTGTTGAAAATAAATCGGGTAAAAACTTCAGTCAGGTTACTTTACAATTCAACTCACCTGATCTGGTCAATTTTACCGATGCGCAACAAACTTTCTCTCTGGATGGCTTTTCTAGCAAAACCCTTGCATTAGGTTCCAGTTTAAGCACCCAAGCCAGTTGTCTTGCTGAATTGGAAGTTCCGGTAACAGTCACCACTTCTGAAGGAAGTTATGATACGCAATTCACCATCCAAACCGCCGCTAATGTCATCACTGAAAAGGGTACATTCAGTGATGGTGCAGAGAATGTAAACAGTAAAATGCAATCAGTATTGGCATTGGGCAATGATGGCTGGATACAGGTCAATGACAGTGTCAACACTGGTAACAAGAGCTGGTTTACCACCAATGAAGACATCTATTCAGATAAATCTTTGGTAACACCTTGGCTGACTTTTGCTGGTGGTGGTAATAAACTGAAATTTGCCATGTCATACAACACCGAAGGAAGCAGTGACCAACATTGGGATGGCTTGGTACTCGAAATGCGCTTAAATGGCACCAACAACTGGTTTGATATTGGCCACCTGAGCTCAATCCCATACGATGGACAACTGAGCACCAATAACACCGCGCAAGCCCAGTTTGCCTGGTCTGGTACTCGATTGGCTTGGCGTGATGTGGAAGTGAATTTGGGCACACAATATGTCGGCAAGAAAGCCCAAATCAGATTCAGAATGATTTCTGACACCAATACAGCTATAGAAGGCTTTTGGGTTGATGATATTTCAATCAGCAATGTTATAAACCAAAATGAAGTGATTTGTGATGTGTGCCAAAGCAGTAATAATAGAGTGCCTAATAAAGGCTTATGGTATGACCCGGCTCACAATGGGCATGGCTTTATCATTGAAGCTGTAGGTGGCACCGATGGACGTTATTATTCCATGTTTTATACCTATGATAATGATGGTAACCCCGAATGGTATAACTCAGTGACATCCTTAAGCAATGGCGTATTGAATCAGGGTTTTTCTGCTGACACACTGGCCAAATATACATACGATTACAACATCAATCCAAGCGAAGCCAATCCAATTTCTCCTGTTCAGGAATTAACCGATGGTCGTTTGTCGATTGATTTCAATTCTGAAACAGTTATCGATCATCCCGCTTGCCAGGATGGCGTTGCCAGATCTGAAGATTATGTGGCTTTGGCCACCTGGCGCATCAATGATGTGACAGAATCATGGTGCATCACACCTTTAATTGCCGATGAGGCCCGACCTGATCCTGATTTTGGCACCTCTTGGTGGGGTGGTCCTGATGAAAACGGTTGGGGTTACTCATTGGCACAAACCGGTGACGTCATCATTGCTTACATCTTCTATTACGATGCTGAAGGTAACGCCCGTTGGGCCATAGGCAACACCTCCGGTTTTGAACCAAATAAAAACATAACCGTTCCGATGGATGATGTGTTTGGTTATGGTCGTACGGCCACTCCTGTTGATCGCACGTTTGTCAGTTCAGGCAGTATTGTATTGAACTTATCCAACACGCTAAGAGACTTGGACACCGACGGTAGCACCACAGTCGATGTCACATACCAAGGCTCCGAAGGTGGCAGGTGGTTACGTGAAAATATTAAAATCATGACGTTAATGCAAGAACATTAATAGCATAGTGCATTCAACTTTAACCCGGCCATTAGCCGGGTTTTTTGTGTTTAGTAAAAAATTGTATTCAACCTATTAGCCAGAATAGTTAGTCGAACCAGAAAAATGAATAACATATTGAGACCTTTGCTTGATTATGAGCAATTGCGAAAACGAGCCTGTTATTATTCGATCTTCCTTGACCCTCACCGCTCCACGGCTTG
>JAGRJR010000189.1 GCA_020442635.1 Lysobacterales bacterium | reverse complement strand
ATCCCTCATTGCTTCATTCTCAAGAAGCTTTTCAGCCAGTAGCTTTTTCAATTTAGCATTTTCATGTTCCAATTCTTTGAGCCTTTTGGCTTCTGAAACTTCCAATCCCGCATACTTGCTTCGCCAGTTGTAGAAAGTGCCGTTGGAAATTCCAAGCTGGCGACAGATGTCATCAACCTTTACTCCGGATTCATGCTGTTTAATAGCTCTGATTATTTGTTCTTCTGTAAATCGTTTTTTCTTCATTTTGAGATCTCCTGCGTTGTAGTTTAATTGGAAATCTCATCCTTGTCATGGTTCTTTTTTTGGGGGGAAGGTCAATGGCTCTGGGGCATAAAATCATACGTTATGCCGATGACTTTGTGGTCTTGTGTAAGACATTAACTGCTGCCAGTGATGCTCTCAAATTAACCAATCAGGTTCTTGATGATTATCAGCTCAGCTTGAATTTGGATAAATCCAGAGTGACTGATTTTGACAGTGGTTTTGTTTTTTTAGGTCACTTTTTTATAGGAAACTTGGTACAGAAGCTGGCTAATACCGATAGCCAATTGTACGAAACATCTTGGCAATGGGACAACAAGACATTAGATGAAGAAAAATATAAACATGCTTTCACAGGCGAACCCATTGATCAAGATTCAAGTGAAAATCTCCAACAATATGCAGAATTGCAAAAGGAAATATTAGATTGTAGTGGAAGTTCAGATAATGTCATATCAAAACAGAAAAGTGTCAATTTAAATTTAAGCAATAAATTTCGAACGCTCTATCTTTCAAAACAAGGATCAGTGGTTCATAAAATTGGTGGTAAAATTGAAGTCCGACACGGTGGTGACACTTTACAAAAAATTCCAGTCACGCAATTAGATGGGATCATGTGCTTTGGAGCCATACATTTAACCAGAGCAGTAATTCTGGAAAGCTTCAACAACAATCTTCCCATCATACTCATGAATCGTTCAGGGTTTTGGCAAGGTGCAATACAGCCGTATATGGTAGCAGACAAGGAGCTGCATATAAAATTGTTAGAAAGTCACCAGCGACCAATCCCGATTGCAAAACTGTTATTGGAAGCCAAACTACAAAACAGTATAACAACCATAAGAAGATATTTACGTTACCACCAATCTGAAAACACTATTTTTGAAACTAAACTACAAACCTTAAGCCAATTAAAAAAGCGGATAGAGCATTGTAAAAAAGTTCAAAGCCTTAGAGGAATAGAAGGAATATCAGCCAAAATTTATTTTGAGATACTACAAAATATTATTCCACAACAATGGAACTTTAAAAACCGCAACAGACAGCCGCCACAAGATCCTTTCAATGCCATGTTATCACTTGGTTATACAGTATTATTCAACAATATTTATGCTTTGGTTATGTTGAGAGGGATGATTATGGAATATGGATACTTACACTCTCATTACCACAAACAACCTGCATTGGCACTGGACATGATGGAACCATTTAGAACGGTTATTGTAGATGCTACTGTATTAAAAATTATAAAAAACAATATTTTAAATCCAAATGATTTCAAAGTTATCAACCAAGCCTGCTTATTAACCAGCAAAGCCAAAAAGGTGTTTATCACGGCATTGGAAAAACAAATGTCAAAACAACTCAGGTACGAAGCTTTAGACATAAAAACTGACTACAGAAGAATCATGGACTTACAAATACTGTTATTAAAACAAAGTCTATTGGGTGATGAAGTCCATTTTAAACCGTTTAGAATCAGGTAACAGCATGAGAAATATTTGGATTGTTTGTTATGACATAAGCAACAATAAAAGAAGATACAGGTTAGATAAGCTGTTGTCTGAATACGGGATGAGGATACAGTTTAGTGTTTATGAAACCATTGTTTCCAAAGATGGTTTCAATGCTTTACGCAACAAAATAAATAGCATTATTGATATTGAAGAGGACAAAGTAAACTATTATCGGATTTGCAGGTGGTGCCAGGACAAAGTGATTCTTCAAGGAAAAGCTAAGATTGCAAACAATCACGGATTCACATGTATTTGTTAGTATTTTATGATATCTGCGATAAAAAACGATTGTATCGGGTAGCCAAACTATTGCTAGAATATGGAATCCGAATTCAATACAGTGTGTTTGAAATGAAAATCAAGCAAAAAGACTTAAGGACCTTACAAAAACAAATAGCGCATATTATCAACGCTGAAGACAAGGTTCATTATTATCCGCTGTGCATTAAAGATTTAAAAAAGCGTAAAGCAGATGGACAAGCAAGCGTGTATTTTATACCAGATTATGCTATAGTCTCATGATGATAATTAAATGGTCGATTATTTATTATGGTTTAAACATTCTGCGGGAGATTTGCGGGAAAATGGCAAAAACAGGTGAAAACACCTTGTTTTTTAGGTTTTTTAATAAATCTCCCGCAAACACCTTTTTAAAGCCTTTAAAATCAAGGACTTACAAGGATGCTGTTTAAACACTGCTCGGTTATGACGAGATTAAGACAAACAGATAATTAAAAAGTAACAATTTTATTCATGTTTAAACACTGCTCGGTTATGACGAGATTAAGACAAAAATAAGATAAATCAT